>JAWVDL010000269.1:0-3131 GCA_033857355.1 Gaiellaceae bacterium
AGGATCCGGTTCGCCCGTGTCCCGAGCGCGGACATCGTGGCGAACTCCTGGCGGCGCTCGGCGACGGCGACCGCGACGTAGAGGGCGAGGGCCGCAGCAGCGAGGAGGAGGGCGAAGGCTCCCTCGATGCGGCTGATCCCGTGCAAATCCACCGCGGTGATCGGGCTGACCACGTCGACGCCCTGGTCGCGGATGTTCTTGACGAGCGTCCCTTGCCCGGCGGTCGCTGCCGCCACCCGGCGCGCCACGGTGGCCGGGTTGCCCGAAGCCTTGGCGAACACGACGTTCGGACCCGGGTCGTGCGTGGCCTGGAGGAGGTAGCTCCGATTGGCGACCATGAACGAGTCGCGCGGGGCGGACGGAAACTCCTGCACCACGCCGACGACATGGAACGGCACGACATGGAAGCCGCCCGTCCGGTGGTCGAGCGTGCGCAGCCTGAGCAGGTCGCCCTCGTTCAGCGAGTAGTCGGTGACGGTCTCCTTCGAGACGAGGATCCCGTCGGGCCGAGCACGGAGTCGCTGGAGCATCTGCTGCGCCGTGCCGCCGACGAAATACGAGTCGCGGAGGGAAGAGCCCTTGGTGAAGGTGGCCGCGTCGATGCCGAACGTGTCCTGCAAGTCCGGGCCGACGTACGCATAGGTGTGGTCGAGCGCGGTCGTTCCCGCGACGCCTGGCACGCCGGCCACGGCACTCTCCACGCCGGTTGCGCCGGTGACCACCACGTCGGCGCCGAGGGTCAGCTGCGCGTCGACGCGCGCCTGCTGGTCGTATGTGGCCGCGAACACTCCGAGGTTGACGGCGAACGCCAGCAGGAGCGCGACCAGGACGAGTCCGCGGTTGATCGCCGCCGTTCGCCGGCCCGCGCTCGCGAGCAGGTAGCCCCCCGGGCTCGTGGCCCGGCTCGGGACGAGGCGCGCGAACAAGCGGCCGCGCAGCCGCACGAGGAGGAGCGTCGCCCCGATCCAGAGCAGAGCAGGCGCGAGGAACATGTAGACGGAGAGCGAGAGCGTGGGATTCGAGTCGGGGTTGACGACCGCCGAGAAGCCCGTGCGTGCGGTGAGCCAGTAGACGAGACCGCTGATCGCGAGCGCGATCAGGTCGAGATAGAGGCGCTGCCAGAGCGGCTTGCCGGGCCGTCCGCCGTCGGCGAGCACCCCGCGGCCCGTGGCGATCCTCGCGGCCAGCGCGCCCGCGACGCCGACGCCGACGCACGTGACGAGCGCCCAAGGCCACTCGCGCAGCGAGCCGCCGACGAGCGCCCGCGTGGCGAGCAATGCTCCCGCCGTCCCGAGGACCCCGGCGGCAAGGCCGACGGCGACGCTCTCGAGCGCTGCGAGGCCGAGCAGCCGCCGCCGCGAGGCTCCGCGGGCGCGCAGGAGGCGCAGCGTCCGGCGGTCCCGTTCGACCGCGCCGAGTGCCGCGAGATAGGCGAGCCCGAGGCCGACGAGCGCACCGGGCACGGCCAGCATGATGTAGAGCGCTTCCGCGTAGAGCGCGTCGCCCGCGGCGGTCGACAGGCCGTCCGACAGGTTGTCCACGAACTGGACGCGGCCGGTCAACTGGCGCTCTGCGCGGTTGCGGATGCGGTTCGCGAGGTCGTAGGCATGGCGTGGGCTGCCGCCGAGCGCTGCCGGGTCGACCTGCGCCTGCACCTGCCACGACACGCCGACGGCTACGCCCGGCACGGCAGCGGCGGCGGCAGTCGGTGCCGGAGCGGAAGCCAGGCGCGGCGCGACCTTCGCGGCGAACGTCCTGAACGGAACGATGGCGATGTCGGCTGGAGGCTGCGCGGCGGCCGGTCCGACGAGCGGATTCAGCGGCTGGAAGAGCACGTCGCCCGCTGTGACGACGGCGACGCCGGAGACGGAAAGGCGAACCGGGGCCTGCCCCCGGCGCACCGTGACGGCGACCCGGTCGCCGACCTGCGCCTGCAGGGTTGCGGCGAGCTGCTGGTCGAGCACGACCGCGCCCTCGTGCAGAGAGCCGCGCAGCATCCGCAGCGTCTGGAAATGGGAGAGGTAGTCGGAAGGGACGGCGAGAATGGAGCCCGAGCCGGCCTGAACCGCTCCCGCGTCCGTGTGGTTTCGGATCCCGGCGAACGGCGCTGTCGCCGCTGGAACCGCCGCCTTCACGCCGGGCTGGCGTCCAACGTCGCGCGCGACGCGTTCGGCGGCGGTCGCGGATGCAACCGGGCCCTGCCAGTCGAGCGGGACGCTTCGGACGGCGCTGCCCGTCATCGTTCGCAGCGAATGGCCGACGAAGAGGACCATCGCGCCGAGCAACGCGGCCGAGGCGGCCAGGACCAGGATCCTGATCGCCGTCTGGAGCGGCGAGCGAGCGAGCACGCGGACGACGAAACGGGTCATACGATCTTCCCGTCGCGCAGCGCGATCCTGCGCTCGCAGCGGTCGCCGACGGTGGAATCGTGCGTCGCGATCACAAGGGCGAACCCGAGCTCGTTGCGCAGCGCGGCGATCAGGTCGAGCACTCGAGCAGCAGTGTCGGAGTCGAGATGGCCGGTCGGCTCGTCGCAAAGCAGGACGTCGGGCTCCTGCGCGAGCGCACGGGCGATCGCCACGCGCTGTGCCTCGCCGCCCGACAGCTCGCCGGGAAGCTGATCGAGCTGGCCGTCGAGCCCGACGAGGCCGAGCAGTCGCTCCGGGTTCACGCCGTTCCGCGCGGCGAAGCCGACGTTCTCGATCGCCGTGAACTGCGGCAGGAGGTTCGCGCCCTGGAAGACGAGCGAGGTCGTTCCGCCGCGCTCGATCGTTCCGCGCGTGGGGGGGACGAGTCCCGCGAGGACGTGGAGCAGGGTCGTCTTCCCCGAGCCTGAGCGCCCGAGCAGCGCGAGGCTCTCGCCCGGCTCCACATCCAGGTCGACGCCCGCCAACGCGTGCACGTCACCGGCGTGGACGACCTCCACGTCGCGGCAGGCCAGCACGCTCACGCGACCCGTCCGTCCCTGATCTCGACCACCCGGTCGACTGCCTCGGCGACGCGGGGGGAGTGCGTGACCGTGACGACGGTGCTGCCGTGGTCGTCCCTCAGTCGTCGCAGCGCGTCCAGCACGAGCGTCTCGTTCTCCTCGTCCAGCTCGGCCGTGGGCTCGTCAGCGAGCACGAGCGGCG
>JAWVDL010000270.1:0-4444 GCA_033857355.1 Gaiellaceae bacterium
GCGAACGCCGATGCACGGCCCGAGCACCTGCTCCAGTTCGGTCAGATGGGCGCGATCTTCGCCGAGCAGATCCTCGGCATCCCGAATCCAGACGTGAAGCTGCTCTCGATCGGGGAGGAGCCCGAGAAAGGGAACCACCTCACTCTCGAGGCGCATGCACTGCTGGCGGACAGCGAGCTCAACTTCCGCGGCAACGCGGAGGCGCGCGAGATTCTCAAGGGCGCGGCGGACGTGGTCGTCACCGACGGCTTCACCGGAAACGTCGCGCTCAAGCTGATCGAGGGCACGATCCGCGAGCTCCTGGACGCGCTCCGCGAGCAGATCTCTTCGACGACTCGGGGCAAGCTCGGCGGCCTGCTGATCCGCCCTGCGGCTCGCGCGTTGCGCAGCGAGCTGGATCCCGACACCTACGGGGGCGCCTATCTCCTGGGCCTGCGCGCGCTCGTCGTCATCGCCCACGGCAACTCCGGCCGGCTGGCGATCGCGAACGCAATCCGGCTTGCCGCCCGGGGCGTGGAGAAGGACGTTGTCGGGCGACTCGCCGAGCGCCTACCGCAACGCGCCAAGGAACCTCTGACGAAATGAGCCCTGTGCCGTCATTCCGTCAGAGGTTCAAGGCCAATGTATGATCGGCGCCTCTTTCGGCCCCCACGACCAATCGAGGTGAGATGGCAGCGTCCCGCGAGGAAGTGTTCGAGCGCGTCAAGGAAGTCCTGACCGAGCAGCTCGGCGTCGACGAGAACGAGATCACCGAGGAGGCGTCCTTCCAGGAGGATCTCGACGCGGACTCCCTCGACCTGGTCGAGCTGATCATGGAGCTCGAAGACCAGTTCGGGATCAAGATCTCGGACGACGATGCCCAGAAGATCCAGACCGTCGGCCAGGCCGTCGACTACGTCTCCACGCACCAGTAGCAGTCCTGGGACGGGCGACCCGAGCGAGCTCGGGAGCCTGATCGACGAGCTTCCGCCGGAGCGGCTCGAGCCGGTCTTCACCCATTCCTCGTGGGCGCCCGATCGCGCGTCGTCCTACGAGCGGCTCGAGTTCCTGGGCGACAGCGTCTTGGAGCTCGCGGTCGCGCGCGAGCTCTACGAGCGGTATCCCGACTTCTCGGAGGGGCGGATGGCGAAGATCCGCTCGCACGTCGTGTCGCGGGCGAGCTGCGCGGTGGTCGCGCGCGAGCTCGGCCTGGGCGCGAGGCTTGCCGCGCAGGGCAAGGACGTCCCTGCCGAGGAGGTCAAGCGGCTCACGGCGAACAAGAACGTCCTCGCCGCGCTGCTCGAGGCGGCGCTCGCCGCGCTCTTCCTCGAACGCGGCTTCGAGGCGATCGAGCGCGCGGTGGTCGCCGCGTTCCAGGCGCGGATCCAGTACGCCTTGACGACCCACGTCGATCACAAGACCGAGCTGCAGGAGGCGCTCGCGAGGCGAGGGCTCTCGGTCAACTACACGGTCCTGGACGTGGACGGGCCTCCGCACGACCGCCGCTTCAAGTGCGCGGCCATCGTCGACGGCGAGCAGCGCGGGGTCGGCACGGGCGCATCGAAGAAGGCGGCCGAGCAGGAAGCTGCCAAGGAGGCGTTCGAGGCCCTCGGTCTCGAGGCTGCGCCGGCCGCCTGACGAACCGGCCGTCGGTTTCGTCTCACCGCGCTCAGCCCAGGAGCTCCCGGTGGAGCTTCTGGGTCGGCGTGCTGGGCGCCGTCCCGAGGTCCGCGCGCAGCCGCGTTCGCAACCCGTCGTAGACGACGAGCGCCTCGGCTGAGTTTCCGCGGCGCGCGAGCGTCTCCATCAAGGCGCGGTAACCGCTCTCGCGATAGGGCGCGAGCTCGACGAGGCGCCGCGCCGCACGCTCGGCTGTGTCGAGTTCTGCGCCGCCGATTCCGACGCCGGCCTTGGCCACGAGCTCGAGTGACCGGAGATACAGCTCCTCGACTCGTCTGCGCAGCTCGGCGATCCAGGGCGCGTCCTCGCCCGGAAGGAAGCCTCGCGCGCAGACGTGTTGCGGCACACGCGCCGGACCCCATGCCTCCTCCCATGCGTCGCGGGCGATCGCCGACTCGGCTCGATGGAGCGCCTCGGTCGCCGCCTCGAGGTCGATCCAGGCGTCGGCGGGAAGCGCGAGCTGAACCGTGCTCCTGCCTTCGAGCGGAACGACGCGGCGCAGCCTCGAGAGCAGCGGCGACAGGGCGTCGGTCGAGGCGCCGCCGGGCCAGACGGCCTCCAGCAGCTCGTCACGAGTCGCGGGGCGGCTCCGCTGAGCTGCGAGGTAGACGAAGAGGAGTCGCCCCTGCCGGCCCGGCAGCTCGTCCTCGACGCGCCGGCCGTCCAGCTCCACCGTCACGCGCCCGCAGAGCTGGATACGCGTCGAGCCCAAGGTTTCTGCAAGGTAACGACAAGACAGCGGGTCGACAATGCGGGCATGGCGAAGATCCTCATCCACGTAACCCACGGCCCCGAGCATCCGACCCGAGCAGCTCTCGGCTTCCTCGTCGGGAAGGCGGCTGTCGACGCCGGCCACGAGGTGTCGTTCTTCCTCGCGGGCGACGCCGTCCAGCTGCTGCGCGAGGCGGTCCTCGACAACCTCAACGGGCTCGGGACGGGATCGTTGCGAGACTCCTACGACGCCGTCCTCGCGGGCGGCGGACGCTTCTACGTTTCCGGCATGTCCAGCAAGGCGCGCGGGTTCGAGCCGGACGGGATCGCCGAGGCTGCGATGCCCGACAAGCTCGTCGAGCTCGCGCTCGACCATGACCGTGTCCTCACGTACTGAAAGGAGCTCCGGAATGGCAAAGCTCATCAACTGCGAATGCGGCCAGGTCGTCCGCGGCGCCGACGACGACGAGCTCGTCGCGAACGCCGAGGCGCACATCAACCGCGACCACCCCGAGATGGTCGGGAAGGTGACGCGCGAGGATCTCCTCGGGATGGCCGAAGAGGCCGCGTAGTCGCGCCTCGGCGTCATCCGCGGCGCCCGTTAGCGTGCGGTCTGCGTGCACCTGCAGGCCATAAAACTGCGCGGCTTCAAGAGCTTTCCGGACGCGGTCGAGGTACGCCTCGAGCCGGGCGTCGCCGTGGTCGTCGGGCCGAACGGCTCGGGCAAGTCGAACGTGTCCGACGCGATCGTCTGGGCCGCCGGGTCCCTCTCGCCGAACGAGCTGCGCGCCGAGAAGCCCGACGACGTTCTCTTCGCGGGCGGCGGCGACCGCAAGCCGGGCGACACCTGCGAGGTCGAGCTCGTCTTCGACAACGCCGCGGGCGACGGGCCGCTGGACTACTCCGAGCTTTCGATCGCAAGACGGCTCCATCGCGGCGGCGAGGGCCAGTACCTCGTCAACCGCGCGACCGTGCGCCGAATCGATCTCGTCGAGCTGCTCGCCGATCTGGGACTCGGAGGCTCGATGCACTCGATCATCGGCCAGGGACGCGTCGAGGAGATCCTCGCGTCGAAGCCCGAGGAGCGGCGGGCGTTCATCGAGGAGGCGGCAGGTCTCGGCCGGTTCAAGCGCCGCCGCCATCGGGCCGAGCTGAAGCTTGCGCGAGTCGCCGTACAGGTCGAGCGGGCACAGGATCTGGAGGCCGAGGTCAAGAAGCGGCTCCGTCCGCTGGCGCTGCAGGCGACCGCGGCCGAGCGTGCCGAGAAGCTCCGCGCCGAGATCGCCGGGCTCGAGGCTCGTGTGGCGCAGCTCGATCTGGCGACGGTCGAGTCCCGGCTCGCGGAGGGCGAGGAGCGGCGTATGGCTGCGAAGCTCGCCCGGCGGCGCGCCGACGAGCAGCTCGAAGGACTCCTCGGCGAGCGAGGCCGCGTCGAGGAAGAGCTCGCGGATGCGGCCGGAAAGCGCGAGTCGGCCACCGCGGCGCTCTACCGCCTGCGGAGCGCCGCCGAGCGGCTGGAGCTTCGCCGTGAGAGCGCCGAGGCGACGCTCGCGCAGCTGCGGGCCGAGGCCGACCGCCCACGTCGCGTCCTCCAGGAGCGTTTCCGCGCCGAGCGGGCGGCTCTCGAGGAGAAAGCGCGTCTCGCCCGCGAGCGGCTCCAGGCGCTCGAGCGCTCGCTCGCCGAGCGCGAGGGCCTTCCGCCCGCTGCCCGCGCGCTCGCGGAGGGCGGCGCCAAGCTCGCCCTGTCGCTCCTCGATCCGGATCCCGGCAGCGAGCGGGCGGTGGCCGCGGCGCTCAGAGACCGTGCGGCCGCGCAGGTCGCCCCTGACGCGGCCGCGGCGCTCGAGCTGGCGAAGCGCGCACGCGCCGCAGGACTCGGCAACCTGGTCGTCGTGGTTGGCGCGCCTCCGGCGGAGCTCCCGATCGTGGCGCTCGACGACTTGCTGGCGTCCTCTGTTCCCGCTGTCACGGAGGAGGGCTTCGGCTTCGATCCGCAACGCGGCGAGGTCTGGTTCGCCGGCGCGACCGCCGAGGCGGTGTGGCTCGAGCTCGAGGCGCGCCGGCGCGCTCTCGA
>JAWVDL010000271.1:0-2563 GCA_033857355.1 Gaiellaceae bacterium
TACGTCTACGAGTTCGAGCCGCGGAGTGGGTACGCGATCCCGCCGGCGGTCGTGGAGCGGCTGCGCGACGAGGCGCCGAACCTCGCCGGGCTGAAGGTTTCGGACAAGCCGTGGAGCGCCGTTGCGCTGTACCTGAGCGAGGGGCTGGACGTCTTCGTCGGGGCCGAGGAGCTTCTGCGGGAAGGGCTCGCGGCCGGGGCAGCGGGCGCGGTGTCGGGTCTGGCGTCGGCATTCCCCGAGGAGGTCGTCGGGCTCGTACACGAGCGCACGGACGAGCGGCACGAGCGCGTGGTGGCCTTGCGGAGGGGCCTGGAGCGGTTCCCCTTCCACGCCGCGGCGAAGCGCGCGGTCGCGCACCGGGGCATTCCTCTGCGCGGCGACGTGCGCGCGCCGCTACGCGGTCTCACCGAGGAGGAGCGGAAGGAGCTCGACGAATGGCTCGAGTCGTCGTAGCCGGCGGCGGTGCGATCGGCGCGAGCATCGCCTACCACCTCGCGCTGCTCGGAGCCGACGACGTCGTTCTCGCCGATACGGGCGAGATCGCGGGGGGTGCAACGGCCAAGGCGATGGGCGGGGTCCGCCAGCAGTTCTCGACCGCGGCGGAGGTGCGGCTCGCGCAGGCGTCGATCCGCTTCTTCGAGGAGCTCGGCGCGACGCTCTTCCAGCAGGTCGGCTACCTGTTCGTCGCCACGACGCCGGCAGGCCTCGCCGAGCTCGCCGAGCGCCAGGCCGTGCAGTCCGAGCTCGGCGTGCCGGTCGAGCGGGTCGATCCGGACCGCGTGGCCGCGCTGGTTCCCGGACTCGAGACCGCCGACGTGCTTGGCGGCGTGTACTGCGCGGAGGACGGAACCGCGATCCCCGGCGACGTCACGCGCGAGCTCGTGCGTCGAGCGGCCGGCCGTGGGGTGGACGTGCGCGAGCAGACGGACGCGCTCGCGCTCGACCGCGACGTCCTGGTGGTCGCCTGCGGCCCGTCGTCCGCCGAAGTCGGCGAGCGGCTCGGCGTCGAGCTGCCGATCCGCCCGCTCTGCCGCCAGCTCGTGCGGACGACGCCCGTCGCCGGCCTGCCCAAGCGGGTGCCGATGACCGTCGAGAGCGAGACGGGCTTCCACTTCCGCCGCCGTGACGACTCGCTCGTGCTTGCGATGTCCGAGACCACTCCGCGCTGGGGCTTTGCCGAGGGGGTCGACGACGAGCTTGCGGCCGACTGGCTCGCGCGGCTCCACCGGCGCTTCCCCGTCGCCGCCGGCGCACGGATCGAGACGGCCTGGGCCGGCTTGTACGACATGACCCCGGATGCGCACCCGATCGTCGGCGTCGTCGCCGAGGGCGTCTACGCGGCGTGCGGCTTCTCGGGGCACGGCTTCATGCAGTCGCCAGCCGTGGGCCGTTCCGCCGCCGAGGAGATCCTGGGCCTGACCCCGTCGCTCGACCTCTCGCCCTACCGGCTCGGGCGCTTCGCGGCCGGCGCGGTCTTTCCGGAACGGGTCGTGTTGTAGGAGCTAGCTCTGGGGCTCGCGAGCGTCGAGCCGTTCCTGGAAGCGCTGGCGAAGCGTCTCGCCCGACGAGAGCACGGCCGCGAAGCGAGGCCGGCGCGGCTCGGCCTTCATGACCTTCACGTCCTCGGTGCGCTCCCCGTACGCGCGTCCGTAGCACTCGGCCTCGCCGAGCGGGCGGAGGCGGCGGTCTCGCGTGCTGCGTCTCAGCAGGCGCACTCGCCGCATTCTTACATGCGAAAGATGCCGAACGTGGTTTCCGGGATGGGCGCGTTCAACGCGGCGGAAATGCCGAGCGCGAGCACGCGTCGGGTGTCGAGCGGATCGATGATCCCGTCGTCCCAGAGCCTTGCCGTCGAGTGGTACGGATTGCCCTCGGCCTCGTACTTGGCCCGGATCTCGTCGGGGTCCGCGTCGCCCACCATGGTCAGGACCGTTGCGGCCTGGTCGCCGCCCATCACCGAGATGCGGGCGTTCGGCCACATCCAGAGCTGCCGCGGCTCGTACGCGCGCCCGGCCATCGCGTAGTTCCCCGCTCCGAACGAGCCTCCGACGACGACCGTGAACTTGGGCACCTCCGCGCACGCGACCGCCATCACGAGCTTGGCGCCGTCGCGCGCGATCCCGCCGGCCTCGTACTCCTGGCCGACCATGAAGCCCGTGATGTTCTGCAGGAAGACGAGCGGGATCTTCCGCTTGCACGCGAGCTCGATGAAGTGCGCGCCCTTCTGCGACGACTCGGCGAAGAGCACCCCGTGGTTGGCGAGGATGCCGACGGGATAGCCCTCGATTCGGGCCCAGCCGCAGACGAGCGTCTCGCCGTACAGCGTCTTGAACTCGTCGAAGCGCGACCCGTCGACGAGGCGGGCGATCAGCTCACGGGGGTCGACCTGGTGCTTGAAGTCCTCCGGCACGAGCCCGTACAGCTCGGACGGGTCCGCCGCGGGCGGCTCCGGCGCGGCCACGTCCCAGGGCCTGACCCCGGGACCTGTCTGCAAGTTCCGCACGATTTGCCGGGCCAGGGCCAGCGCGTGCTCGTCGGAGGTGGCGTAGTGGTCCGCGACGCC
>JAWVDL010000272.1:0-10491 GCA_033857355.1 Gaiellaceae bacterium
TGCGAGCGCTGGGCTTGAGGCTCGAGAGCGGCGAGGAGCTGAAGCCCGTCGAGGGGCCGCTCACCGGGAACGTCTACGTGATCACCGGCACGCTCGAGTCGATGACGCGCGAGGAGGCCGCGGCGGAGCTCGAAGCCCGCGGCGCCAAGGTCGCGGGGTCGGTCTCGAAGAAGACGACGGCCCTTGTCGTGGGCGAGGAGCCGGGCGGGTCGAAGTTCAACAAGGCGAAAGAGCTCGGGACGCCGCTGCTCGACGAGGCCGCTCTGACGAAGCTGCTGGCGTCCTCTCCCGCGCCTGCCGGGGGAAGCGCCCGCGAGCCTCTGGCTCCGCCCCCTAGGCTGCGGCGCTAGCCAGCACCGTCGCGAACCGGTCCTGCGCGACGCGGGCCCACCAGTAGGAGAGTGGGCGGCCGTTCTGCAGCACGGCGAAGACGTACCGGCTCTTGACGTAGCCCGACAGGGCCGACGCGTCGCTCGTGGTGCCGGTCTTCGCGAGCACGTTGCCTCGAGCCGGAGCGCGCCGCATGCGGTCCTCGAGCGTTCCGTTGACGCCTGCGACCGGCAGAGCCGCGATGACGTACGGGCGGATGTCGGGATCGGCCCAGCTCGCCTGCAGGATCCCGACGAGCGCGCCGGCAGTCAGGCGATCCAGTCGTGACAGGCCCGATCCGTCGACGATGCGCACGCCGGCGAGGGGGATCCCGGCGTCAGAGAGCGCGGTCGTGACCACGACGGCCCCGGCGGCGCTCGTGCCGCGATCCGACTGTGCCGCCCCGAGGGCCTTCAGGAGCATCTCCGCGGTGAAGTTGTCGCTCTCGCGGTCCATGTAGCGGATCAGCGTGGCGAGCGTGGGCGAGCTGACGGAGGCGAGCGGCACGGAGAAATCCGCGACCGAGCCGACCGTGGGCGACCCGGTGACCGTGACGCCGGCGGCCTTGAGCGTCTTTCGGAAGGCCGTTGCTGCGGCGAGCGCAGGCTGGCTTGCGAGAACGCCGAACGGGCGGTCGCGGTCGACGACGAGCGCCGAGATCGGCGGCGACTCGTCTCCGTAGAACGACGCCTTCCAGCCGGACACCGTCCGTCGCGCGTCGAAGTACGTCTCGTCGCCGCGGATCGAGCCGGAAACGCGTCGGATGCCCTGAGCGCGCACCTGCTGGGCCAGCACGCGCAGGTCGGCAGTCGAGAGCGACGGGTCGCCGTAGCCGCGCAGCACCAGGTCGCCGTTCCAGACTGTCCCTTCGAGCTGCCCCTCGCCCAGCACCTCCGTGTCGATCCGGAAGCTCGGCCCGAGCGTCGTGAGGAGCCCGTACGTCAGCGCGAGCTTCTCGTTGGACGCCGGAGCGAGCGAGAGGGACTGATTCCGTCCATAGAGCACCTTCCCTGTGGACAGGTCCACTGCGAGGGCCGCCGACCGTGCCGGGCTGACGTGCGGCACCGTCAGCGCCTTGGCGAGCCTGCGGTCCAGGGGGAGCTGGCCGTGGGCCGCACCCGCGCCGGAGACGGCGACGAGGGCGGCGAGCAGGGCGGCGACCGAGACGGCGGTACGGCGGCGCACCTCGACCATTCTTGGAACGGACGCGGACAGCGTCAAGCGATTGGGCCTATGCACGGCCAAAGATAGTCCGGGCGGCCCATGTAACTCGCGGCGCGAACCCGGATAATCGGAGTCGGGAGCCATGCCGCCGATGCCGCAGACGTATGCCCAGATCACGGCCCTGCTCGAGGAGGGTGCCGACGCCAGCGATGGCTCCGCCGAACGGCTGGAGGACACGCTGACCGCCGGATACGCGATCGCGCTGACTCTCGAGGCCGAGCGACTTCGCATCGAGCGGCGCATCGCCGAAATCGCCGGAAAGCTCGGCGACGCCGAGTCCGAGCTCCGCAGCAAGGAGCTCGCAGGGCTCGCCGAGCGGCTCGCCAAGACCGACAACGAGCTCGCGCGCCTCCGGACCGCGCTGGTCACGTTGAAGGAACGGGCTCGGGCGGCACGCCGCGCCGAAGCTGCCGCCTAGAACGTCTTCCGGTCAGACGATTCCGCTGCGGACCGCGTAGACGGCCGCCTGGATGCGGTTGTCGATCTGCAGCTTCATCAGGATGTTCGAGATGTGGTTCTTGACGGTCTTCGGACTGATGTGCAGCTCCGCGGCGATCTGGGCGTTGTCGGTCCCGTTCGCAATCAGCTTCAAGACCTGAACCTCGCGGTCGGAGAGCTCGGAGCGAATCGTGTCGGCGATCTCCGGGCTCGTGCTCGTCGCGCGGACGCGCTGCAGCACCTTGGCCGCAATGTGCGGCGAGATCAACGCCTCACCGACGGCCGCAGATCGGATGCCTTGCAAAAGGTCCTGGATGGAGGAGTCTTTGAGCAAGTACCCGGACGCGCCGGCAAGAATCGCGTCCATCACGTCCGCATCTTGCTCCGAGATCGTCAGCACGAGCACGCGCGTGAGGGGGGCGAAGACGTTGATCTGCCGGGTTGCCTCGACGCCCCCCATTCCGGGCATGTTCAGGTCCATGACCACGACGTCCGGGGCGAGCTCGCGCACGAGGCCGAGTGCTTCAGCGCCCGTCTGGGCTTCGCCGACGACGTCCACGCCCTCGTCGGCCAGGAGGTTCCGCAGGCCCGTTCGGAAGAGGTCGTGGTCGTCCACGAGGAGGACCCTCGGCTCCGCGAGGGCGATCTCGGGCTCCGACATGTCGACCGTCTCGCTCACATGGACACCTCAGCCAGGCCGGGAAGTCTAGCGTCGGTCGTTCAATGCAGCGTGATCGTCACGGTGCGGCGTCCCCATGCGCGCGCCTGTGCGAGCGTCGGGAACCAAAGGTCGATTGAGGCCCCGCGAACCGCGCCCCCCGTGTCGGCGGCCACGCCTTCGCCGTAGCCGGGAATCGTCATCCGCGTGCCGAGCGGGATCACGCCGGGATCGACGGCGACGACACCGGGTCCGGTGGGAACCCCGGTCGCGGTGGAACCATGGATCGCATAGCCGGTTGCGCTGACCGTCAGGGTGCGCGCGCTCCACCCGCCGCCGGCGGACACGACGGCCGCGGCCTCGGGCGGCGAAAGGGAGGACGGGTTCTGCTCGGTGACCTGCGCGGCCTGCGTCTGCACGGCTTGTGCGCGCTGTTCGAGGGCGGAGACCTGAGCGGTCGCGAGCCGCTCTTTCGCCCGCAGCTCCGAGAGATACGCCCGACGCTCTACGAGGGTGGACTCGAGCGCCGACGCACTGGCCGCGGCGGCAGCTCGAACCGCTTCGAGGCGCGCCTGCCGCACATCGAGCTCCTCGGTCAGACGGCGCAACGACCGCCGGGCCCGACCGGTCTGCGCGATCGTGATCTGGTTCTGGGACGCGGCGCGGCGGAGATCGTCGATCCCGGCAACCACCTCGTCGAGGGAGGACGCGCCGAGCACGACCGCGAGCGGATCGGGCTCGCCGGCGATGTAGAGGTCGCGCACGCGGTCACCGAGCTGGGCCTGGGCGCGGAGGAGCGTCTGCTCCGCGAAACGCAGTTGCTCGTGCGTGCGCCTTTGCCTGGCGGCGAGCGCCTTCGTCTGCGCGCTCGCGTCTGCCAGCTGGGCGCGGGCGCGCGTGAGCTTGGATTCGAGCGCGTAGAGGTCGAGCAGGGCACGGCTCGAGGCGGCTCCCGGCCCGGGCCCCGAGGAGCGCCGCGGAGGCGTCGCGGCGCCCTGGGCCACCAGGGTGACCGCAACGAGGATTGCAGCGAAAACTGCTGCAAGATGGGGCCTATGGAGTGCGATTGGCCCGGTCAAGGCGCGGGACCGTACCATAGGCTCGCTGAGGTTTCGCGGGTCCTCGAGCCCCAGAGAGAAGTCGAATTGACCCGGTTTCGGTGCCTAAGTCCGGTTGCGGGCATCCGAAACCGTTGGTAGGGTGCCGAACTTGTGACGTACCGGCCCCTCCGGTGCGCCTGTCCGTACCCGATCACGGGAGCGGCTCATCCGCTTTCGTAGACGGCAGGCGTCCGCACTAGCGATCGGGATTTGCGCGGCTTTTCTAGCCGCCGGCTCGGCGACGGCTGATCCGGGAGTCGCGGCGAAGCAGGCCGAGGCACAGCGGGTCTTGGGGCAGATCCAGGCGATCGACGCGAGCCTGGAGCGCGCCGTCGAGGCCTACAACGCTGCGACCGTGCGCCTGCAGCAGATCCAGAGCGACCTGAAGCGCAACCAGTACGCGCTGACCGTCGCCCGCGCGAACTACAAGAACGCGCAGAGGACGCTTTCCACTCGCCTCGTCACGATCTACACGGCGAATACCACCGCCTCCACGCTGGACGTCGTCCTCGGGGCCTCGAGCCTGGACGATCTTCTCAGCCGCATCGAGACCGTCAACCGGGTCTCGGATCAGGACGCGCAGGTCGCGCACCAGGTCAACGTCTTCAAGGCGCAGGTCAAAGCCCACCAGGCTGAGCTCGAGCACGCGAACGCGGCGCAGCAGCAGGTCGTTTCGTCCCGCGCGGCGGAGCGGAGCCACATCCAGGGCCAGCTCGCCGCGCGTCACCAGCTCCTCTCGACGATTCACGGGCAGATCGCGCAGCTGCAGGCTCAGGAGCGCGCACGCAGCCTCGCCGCCGCGCGCGCGGCGGAGGCCCGCCTCTCGGCTCGCCCCCCGGTCTCCAATCCCGGCGGCGTCGGAGTGGCAGCCGCCACGCCGGAAACCTCCGTCGCTCCTCCTTCGCGCTACGGCGGCGTGGTCGGGATCGCGATGCAGTACCTCGGCGTCCCCTATCGCTGGGGCGGGGCAAGCCCGTCGGGGTTCGACTGCTCGGGGTTCGTGATGTACGTCTATGCGCAGGTCGGCGTCTCGATGCCGCACTACACCGGCGCGCAGTACTCGATGGGCGTCGCGGTCTCGAGGAGCGATCTGCAGCCCGGTGACCTCGTCTTCTTCAACGGGCTCGGCCACGTCGGGATCTACATCGGCGGCGGCCAGATGATCCACGCTCCGCATACCGGCGATGTCGTCAAGGTCTCCTCGCTGACCGGCTGGTACGCGTCGACCTACGTCGGCGCCCGCCGGATTCTCTAGCCGGCTGTGTGCCGCGCCGCGCGGCGTAGCGAGACGTAGAGCAGCAAGAGGACGGCCGGGGGCAGGAGCCACCACGCGGCGACGTGCCGGTGGTGCAGGACTGCGACCGCGGCGATCGCCAGCGCGACGCCGACGGCCACGCTCCAGTCGTCGCCGATGACGAAGTCCCACCAGAAGCGCGCGAAGCGCTTCATGCGACCGCGACCCGCAGACGCTCGCGCTTCAGGAGCGCGACGAGCCCGAGCGAGCCGAGCGTCACGAAGGCGAGGACGCCCAGGAGCGAGACGTCTCCGCCGGGCCATTTCGCGCCTGCGCCCTCGGTTGCCCAGAAGATCCCGAACGTGGTCAGCATCACGCCCACCACGAACTTGATCGTGTTCTCCGGCACGCGGGCCAGCGGAGCCCGCACTGCCGCGCCGATGCCTGCCGTGACGACCACCGCCGCACCTGCGCCGAGCGCGGCGAGCGGAATGCTGCCCTGGCTCGCGCCGAAGGTCAGGACGATGAACGCCACCTCCAGACCCTCCAGCAGCGTCGCCTTGAAGCAGAGGGTGAACGCGTACCAGTCGAGGCCGGCCCGCTGTTCGTGGCCGGCGGCGCGCGCCTGCTCGAGCTCCTCCGCGTATGCCGCCTCCTCGTCGTGCAGAGCCTTGAAGCCGCTTGCACGCAGGATCGCCTTCCGCAGCCACTGCAGCCCGAAGACGAGCAGCAGGGCGCCGACGACGAGGCGTACGCGCTCGATGGGAATGACGGTGAGCGCCGGCCCCAGGGCTGCTACGACGGCGGTGAGCGCGACCAGCGCCGCGACCACGCCGATCAACGTGGCCCGCCAGCCGCGGGTCACTCCGATCGCCAGCACGATCGTCAGGGTCTCGACGACCTCCACGGCGCTCGCCAGGAACGTCGAGAGGACGAGAAAAACGGCGCTTGTCGTCACTGATACAGAGCGTCGATCTCGTCCGCGAAGTGCTGCTCGCACACGCGCCGCTTCAGCTTGAGCGTCGGCGTGACCTCGCCGAGCTCCGCGGAGAAGTCGCGCGGGAGGATCGTGAAGCGCTTGATCTGCTCGAAGCGCGACAGCTTCGCGTTCACGCCGTCCACGACGCCCTGGATCAGCGCCTGCGCGTCGCCCACGCGCTCCTCCGTCTCGTCGAGCGTGATCAGCGCGGCGACGTACGGCCTACGGTCGCCCACGACGAGCGCCTGCGAGACGTGCCTCGAGCTCTTCAGCGCGTTCTCGAGGTTCTGCGGCGCGACGTTCTTGCCACCCGCGGTGACGAGGATGTCCTTCTTGCGGTCGGTGATCGTCAGGAAGCCGTCATCGTCGATCGAGCCGATGTCGCCGGACCGCAGCCATCCGTCGTCCCCGAGCACCTCGCGCGTGGCCTCCTCGTCCTTGTAGTAGCCGCCGAAGACGGTGTCCGTTCGGATCAGCACCTCGCCGTCGTCGGCGAGCTTCAGCTCGACGCCGTCATAGGGAAGCCCCACCGTGCCGAAGCGGAACCGATTCATGCGGTTCACGGTCGCCGCCGTCGTGCACTCCGTGAGCCCGTAGCCCTCGAGGATCAGGATGTCGAGCATGTGGAAGAACTCGAGGATCTCCTTGGCCAGCGGCGCCCCGCCCGAGATGCCGACGCGCAGGCGGCCGCCGAGGCGCGCCTTCACCTTCGAGTAGACGAGCTTGTCGGCGAGCCGGTGCTGAGCCCGCAACCGCGCCGGAATCGGCTGCCCGGCCTGGCGCAGCTGGCTGACGCGCTTCCCCACGCGGAGGGCCCAGTCCACGATCTTCCGCTTCGCGCCGGTCTCCGCGTCGAACGCTGCCGTGACCCCGGTGTGGATCTTCTCGTACAGGCGTGGCACGCTCGGGAACACCGTCGGTCGGACGACCGGCAGCGCCTCGGCGACCTTGAGCGGGTCGGGGCAGAACGCGATCGTGAAGCCGAGATACGGCCCCAGCAGGTGGACGAGCCGCCCGAAGTTGTGCGCCAGCGGCAGGAAGAGCAGCAGCACGTCCTCGGTGGCGAGGACGTCGTTCGCGGCCTCGGCCTCCTGGCACATCGCGTAGTAGTTGCGGTGCCGGATCATGCAGCCCTTCGGCGGACCGGTCGTACCCGACGTGTAGATGAACGTGAAGAGGTCTTCCGGGTCGATCGCAGCGGCCGCCTCCTCGACCGCGCGCGGATGCTCGGCGGCGTGCTCGCGGCCGCGGGCGCGCAGGCCGTCGAGGTCGGCGAAGGAGTACACGTGCTCGAGCGGGACGTCGGCGATCTTCGCGCGCTGCGCCTCGTCCTCGACGAGGATGCCGACAGCGTCGGAGTTCTCGAGGACGTGGGCGCAGTCGCCCGGCGAGCTGTTCGCGTAGATCGGAGCGCCGACCGCGCCGATGGAGGCCAGCGCGAAGTCGAACAGCGCCCACTCGAGAGTCGTCGAGCCGAGGATCGCGAAGGAGTCGCCCTTGCGGATCCCGATCGCGAGCAGCCCGTGCGCCAGTTCGTCGACGGCTTCCGCGGCCTCGGCCCAGGAAACCTCGCTCCACTCGCCGTCGCGCTCGACCAGATACGCAGGCGTGGAGCGCTTCGCGGACACCGCGTCCTGCCAGAGCCGCGCGATCGTCCGCGTGCCGGTACTGGGCGGGGCTGTGGTCTCCACTGGATCGAAGCTTAGTTCGTGAAGGGAAGCGCTCGGGCGAGGCGAATCGTCCCGGTCCCACTAGAATTCAAAGGCGGCCCCAATGCGCACGATCTGGAACGGATCCATCAGCTTCGGCCTGGTCAGCATCCCCATCGGACTGGCCCTGGCGACGCAGCGGTCCGACATCGCGTTCCGGACGCTGCACCGCGAGTGCGGGACGCCGATCAAGCAGAAGCGCTATTGCCCGTTCCACGAACGGGACGTCGAGGCCGACGAGCTCGTCAAGGGCTGGGAGGTCACGAAGGGGGAGTTCGTGATCGTCGAGGAGGCCGACCTCGAGTCGGTCGCGCTCCAGCGCTCTCATTCGATCGAGATCATCCGTTTCGTCGAGTTGGCGCAGGTCGACCCGGTCTACTTCGACCGCACGTACTACCTCGCGCCGGCGAGCGCCGAGGCTCAGCGGCGGCCGTACGTCTTGCTGCTGCGCGCCATGGAGGAGACCGGCACGGCCGCGGTCGGCAAGTTCGTGCTGTGGGGCAAGGAGAACCTGTGCCTGATCCGTCCCCACGGCGATACGCTCGCGCTCGAGACGCTTTTCTTCGCCGAGGACGTGCGCTCGCGCGGCGAGATCGAGGAGGCCGTCGCCGAGACCGCCGTCAAGAAGCCGGAGCTTGCGCTGGCCGAGCAGGTGATCCAGAGCCTGGTCGGGGAGTTCGAGCCCGAGGAGTTCGAAAACGAGTACCGGCGCGAGCTGAAGACGATGCTCGAGGCGAAGCTGGCGGGCACGGAGATCGCAAAGCCCGAGCCTGTCGCGGAGACTCCCGTGGTCGATCTGATGGAGGCGCTCCGCCGCAGCGTCGCCGACGTGCAGGGCGCGAAGGCGAAGCCCGCTGCGAAGCGGAAGGCGCCGGCCCGGCCTCGTGCCAAGGCCGGCGCCCGAAAGTCTGGGTAGCGCGCTCGGTTCTTAGTGCTTCGGCGCTGTAGCGCCGAGGGATTCGAGCTGCGCCTGGAACAGGGTCTTGTCGATCTTGCCCTGGTAGATCGGGACGCCCTCCTCGATGCAAAGGCGGATGACCTCCTGCCGGTCGAGCCCGGTCTCCTTCGAGAGCTCGTCGGGCGTCAGGTGATTTGGCATATCGCTCCTTTCGTCCCAGGCAATGAAAAAGCCCGCTCACGCGCTGCGTGGACGGGCTCGGTCACTGCCGATAAATGTCGTGGACGGGAATCACAGGGCCCGCCTCCCCTCGCTCACCATCGCCTCGAAGAATAGTCGCGCGTCCCGACGGACGCAATCCATTTGCGACTAGCGCGAGGCGGCCGCCTCGAACACCTCCTCGGCGCCGGCGCCCTCGCGCGGGCCCGACAGGAACTCGACGCGGTTCGCGACGATCTCGATCGCCGTTCGGCGCTTGCCCTCCTCCTCCCACGAGCGGCTGCGCAGTCGCCCGTCGACGCCGACCCGCTGGCCCTTGCTCAGGAACCGCTCGCAGCTCTCGGCCTGCTTGTCCCAGACCGAGACCGGGACGAAGTCGGCGCCGCCGTCCTTCGAAGGCCGGTCGATCGCAAGCAGGAAGTTCGCAACCTTGTGCTCGCCCGAGACCTCGCGAACGGTCACGTCGGATGCCAGGTTGCCGATCGCCGTCACCACGTTCACGCCTCACCTCCGTCGTCGATCCATCCACCGTACCGAGGGAAATGCGCCCTGTCTGTGCCGCGTTCGCAACAAGATGCGGGCGGCCTCGGCCGCCCGCGCTACACCTCAGTCGGGGTGCCCAGATTCGAACTGGGGACCTCTCCGACCCGAACGGAGCGCGCTACCAGGCTGCGCCACACCCCGAGGCGTGTAAAGGGTAGCCGACTGCTAGATGTGCCGGTGCACGATCGCCGTGCACTGGTCCTCGACGTAGTCCAGGCCGGCCTCCTCCGCGATCGAGCGCGCTTCCTCGGATACGACGCCGAGCTGGAGCCAGAGCGCCTTCGCCCCGACCGCGACCGCCTCCCGTGCGACGTCCGGCGTGTACTCGGAGCGGCGGAACACGTCGACGAGGTCGATCGGCTCGTCGACCTCGGCGAGGGACGCGACGCACGGGACGCCCAGCACCTCGTCGCAGTCGCGCGGCCGAACCGGAATCACGCGGTAGCCCGCGCCGAGCAGGTACCGCATCACTCCGTGGCTCGGACGATCCGGACGCGGAGAAGCGCCGACGAGGGCGATCGTTCGCGTCTCGCGCAGGATCTGCTCGGGAGACCTCACTCACTCCACTTTACGCAGCCAGGGGCGGGTCAACATGACCGCGAAGAGCAGCGCCGACACCGAAGCGCCGACCGCGATGATCGGGCCCGGCGCGGCGAGCCCCGAGACCGCCGCGGCCACGAGCAGCCCGATCGGCATCAGTCCGAACGAGCCGAAGATGTCGAGGCTCACGACTCGCGAGAGCAGGTGATCGGGCACGAGCTCCATCAGCATCGTGTCCCAGAGCGTCGTCCCGAAGCCGATCAGCGCGCCGCGCAGCACCGCGAACACGAGCGCCAGCTCGTACCGCGGCGAAAGGACGAGGCCGATGATCGAGAGCGAGTTCGCACACCAGATGACATAGGAGAGCGTCCCGCGGTGCCGGCGCGGGTTCAGCTGGCCGAATAGGACGGTTCCGAGGACCATCCCGAGCCCGAGCACCGCCGTCAGCACTCCGTAGGAGCCGATCCCCCGCCCGAAGTGCTCCTTGACCAGCTTGGGCAGGAGCACCTGCTGGGGCGCGAGTTGCAGCATCAGCACGAGCGAGAACATCGTGATCGTCACCCAGAGCCAGGGCACCCCC
>JAWVDL010000273.1:0-3880 GCA_033857355.1 Gaiellaceae bacterium
TCCTCGCCGACCTCGTCGTCGAGCTCGGTCGGGAACGGGCCCGACCCGACCCGGGTCGTGTAGGCCTTGCAGACGCCCCAGATCTCGTCGATGTCCTTCGGGCCGACGCCCGACCCGGTGCACGCGGCTCCGGCGATCGGGTTCGACGAGGTCACGAAGGGATAGGTCCCGTGGTCGATGTCCAGCATCGCCCCCTGGGCCCCCTCGAAGAGGACGTTCCGGCCGGTGTCGAGGAGATCCCAGGTCAGCCGCGAGGCGTCGGCGATGTGGCGCTCGAGCTGATGGCCGTAGGTCAGGTACTGCTCGGTCATGGTGTGGAGGTCGAGCGCCGGGTCGCGGGCGTACGGGCGCAGCGACAGGCGCTTGGGCTCGAGGGCGGCGCTGATCTTCTTCTTGAGGATCTTCTCGTCGAGGAGGTCCTGGACGCGGATCCCCAGGCGGGCGGCCTTGTCGGCGTAGCACGGGCCGATGCCCCGCTTGGTCGTCCCGATCTGGAGCTTCCCGAGGCGGGTCTCCCCGGCCGTGTCGAGGAACAGGTGGTAGGGCATGATCAGGTGGGCGTTGGCCGACACCCGCAGGCCCGAGACGTCGATCCGCCGGGCGCGGAGCGCCGAGATCTCGGCGATCAGGACGCCCGGATCGACGACGACGCCGTTCCCGATGATGCACCGCTTCCCCGGGTAGAGGATCCCCGACGGGATCAGGTGGAGCTTCCACTCGACCCCGTCCCGGACGATCGTGTGGCCGGCGTTGTTGCCCCCCTGGAAGCGCACGACCGCGTCGGCCCGCTCGGCGAGCAGGTCGGTGATCTTGCCCTTGCCCTCGTCGCCCCACTGGGCGCCCACGATCACGATGCCTGGCATGTCCGCCGGAGTCTACGGGGGCGGGCCGGTCAGGCCGGAGTCGCCGGGAGCGGATAGGTGACCCGCCGGGCGTCGTGTCCATAGAAGGGGATCGGGTCGCCGCACATTCCCTCCAGGCGCGAAACGATCCGCTCCCCGATCTGCGTCGAGAGCTCGTCGCGGCTGAGATTCGTCGTGAAGATCGTTGCCCGTCGCTCGGCGTAACGCGCGTTGATGATCGAGTAGAGCTGCTCGAGCACCCAGTCGGTCCGATGCTCGGCTCCGAGGTCGTCGATCTGGAGGAGGTCGACCTCCGTCAGGCGTTCGAGGAAGTCGAGCACCCCGCCCGTGTCGATCGACTCGCGGATCACGCCCAGGAGTTGCGGGCACGAGTAGATCGCCACCGTGCGGCCGGCGTCGATCGCCGTCTTGGAGACGATCATCGCCAGCGCCGTCTTGCCCGTGCCAGGGTCGCCGGCCAGCCAGAGACTGCGCCCCGAGTCGATGTTGGCGTCGATGTCGCGGACGTAGGCCCGCAACTCGCGCACCTGGGTCGGGAAGCGGCGCTCCATGTCGATCACGTCGGTCTGGCTGAAGGAGATCTCCCGGTAGAGGTTGGGGATCCGCGCCTTCAGGCGCCGCGCTCGGACCGCCGCCAGGCGCAGCGGCCTACACCGGCAGTCGGTCGACTCCCGGGTCGCCTCGTCGACCAGGAAGCCGCTCCCGTCGCACAGCCCGAACTCGCAACGGGTCACGGCGTCGAGCTCCCCGGATCGGGCGCGGCGAGGAGGCGGTGGCGGTCGATCTCGGGGCTCATCGCGGGGCTCGCCTGAGGGTAGGGCACCGATCGGCGGTCCGGGACCCCGACGGGATGCGTCGACCGCATCTTGCGGCGAGGCGACTCGATCTACGGCCTCGCGGTACTGCCGGTGGTTGTCCGACCAATCCGCGGGGAGGAGTAGCGCGGGCCACACTCTGGCTCTTGCCCACCAGCGGCTCCCTTGTAGGTGCTAGCGAGGGTCGATGCGGTACGCGATGGCGCGGTGGCGGATCGCGGCGACGCGGACGGTCTGTTCGCGGTCGTCGAGTTGGTAGATGAAGCGGTAGGTCCCCAGGCGGAGGGATCGCAGGCCGGTCAACCGGCCGCGCAGGGCATGGCCGGCGAGCGGCTCGCGTTCCAGTAGACCGAGGGCGTCCTCGACCGCGTCGATCAGCGGCCAGCCGAGGTCGAGCAGCTCGCGACGGGCGCGTCGCGCGAGAACGACGCGCGCCACCGCTCAGCGGGTCGTGCGTCGGTGCGCCAGCTCGGCACGCAGCTCCGCGAGGGTGACGGTCTCCTCGCAGGAGAGTTCGGCGAGGCCCGCCTCGATCGCGGCGAGCGTCGCTGAATCGGAGAGGATCTCGGCGGTTTCCTCCAGAGCCTCGTACTCATCGATCGGGACGAGCACGGCGGCCGGTTTGCCGTTGCGCGTTACGAGCACGTGATCGCGGCGGTCGGCGACATCGCTGAGCAGCTCGCTGAGCCGGCTTCGAAATTCACGCACGGGGACCGTCTTCGCCATGGGGTGAGTGTACCCGATTGCGTACACGCGGTCCAGTGCCGGAGGCCATCCAGAGCGCCGCCTTGCGCGAGAAGGAGCGGCGCAATCATCCGCGAGAGCACCTCCGGACGAGCCGAGCCCCAGCGCCGGTAAACGGCGAGCCTCGCGATCTCACCCGCCTCGTTCAGCGTGAACACGTCGACGATGCCGGCCACGTCGCCCGTCTCCGAGTCGGCGGCGCGCAGATGCCAGACCTCGCTCATGGGGAACTCCGCGATCGCCAAGCGAAAATCATCGTTCCTCAACGCCAACGTGCCCTCGTACCGCGCGATCAGGCGCGGAGTTGCCCCGGGGTAGCGCATCGATGAGGGCGAGGTTGGCCGTGGTTGCGCCCGACGCGCCGGCGCTGGGTGGCGCCGCGCGCCAAGGGTGGAGGGCCGGGAGCGATCGGGCGTGCCGGATCGGTTGGGACCTGCTGATCCCGGTCCGCTCGCTCGGCTACGGTTCGGGCATGGTCGACGCTGAGCTGATCAGCCGGGCGGGGCGCATCCTGGCCTGCGCGGCGCAGGCGCCTGCGCGGGTGCTCGTGTTCGGTTCGCATGCGCGGGGTGATGCGCGCGACGGCAGCGATCTCGATTTCCTGGTGATCGAGCGGGACGTCGCGAACCGGGCTGCCGAGATGGTTCGGCTTCGCGACGCGCTTCCCCCCCTGGAGGTTCCGGTGGACGTGGTCGTTGTCAGTGAGCAGCACGTGGCGAAATGGGGGCCGGTAAAGGGCACGCTGATTCACGCCGCGCTTGCTGAGGGCCGACTAGTTGCCGAGTCCTGAGGCGCTCGAGCTCGCGCAGCGGTTCTTTCGCAAGGCCTGCGAGGATCGCGGTGCGCTGGAGATCTTGAGCGCGAGCGAGCGGGCGGCGGACGCCGTGGTCGGCTTTCACGCTCAGCAAGCCGTCGAGAAGTTCGCGAAGGCGGTGCTCACCGCGCGTGGTTTCGAGGTCCCGCGGACCCACGATCTGCGGTTCCTGCTCGACCGCGCGGCGGCGGGCGGCATCGAGGTTCCAGAGGCCGTCCGGGAGTCCGTCTGGCTGACGCCGTGGTCGGTGGAGCTGCGTTACGGAGATGACCTCGATGAACCATCGATCATGCCGCTGCAGCCGGCACGGCACGGGCGGTCGGGCTCTGGGCGGCCACGATCCTCGCAGGCAGCTGACCGAGGCGAGACGTTCGCTGGCCGGACCCCCGGTCTGCTCCGGACCATCGACTAGTCTCCCTACCGCGCGTTCGGCCAGCCGGTCGAGCATAGGGTCCTTCGGCTCCGGGGAGCGCTTGACGCGGTCGCTCTGCGCGACGTCCGGCGCGGGCAATCACTCACTGCACCGTCGCCAGCGCAGCACCGCCGACGCGTAGATCTCCTCGGGGCAGAGTGGTCCTTGCGCGAACAGCCGGGTCGCAGTCGGCGTCACGCAGGATCGGATTCGACACTCGTGCGCCTGGGCC
>JAWVDL010000274.1:0-3569 GCA_033857355.1 Gaiellaceae bacterium
ACGCGCTGCCTCTGACCCACGGGATCGAGGCTGCGCGCCGGCTCGCCGACGGCGCCCCGTTCGGGAGCGTGGCGGGACTGCTCGGCGCCGAGCTCGCGATCGGCGCGGCGTACATGGCGCTCGGCTATGGGCTGCTTCGCTTCTTCGAGACGATGAGCCGCCGGCATGCGACGCTCGACCGCGCATGAGGACGATCCGGCTGCTCGCGCTGGGCTGGCTCTTCCACGTCAAGGGCCTCACCTCGTCGGGATTCTTCGTCCTGACCTCAACCGTTCAGCCCGTGATCTTCGCGTCGATCGCGTTCTTCATGTTCGAGGCGGGAGCCCGGCCGGGGACGCTGCTCTACGTCGCCCTCGGCGCGGGGCTGATGGGCGTCTGGTCGTCGACGCTCTTCGGCGCGGGCGGCGCGATCCAGTGGCAGCGCTGGCAGGGAACGCTCGAGCTGACGGTCTCGGCGCCGACGCCGTTCCTGCTCGTGATGATCCCGATGACGATCTCGGCAGCCTCGATCGGCCTCTACTCGATCGCCGCGACCCTCTTCTGGGGACGGGTCTTCTTCGGCGTCCCACTTCATCTCGTCCACCCGTGGCTGTTCGCGCTCGCGCTGCCGGCGACGCTGCTCGGGCTCGGCCTCCTCGGCCTCGTCATGGCCTCCACGTTCATCCTCTACCGACAGGCGAGCGCCTTCCAGAACCTGCTCGAGTACCCGGTCTGGCTCATCACGGGCCTACTCGTTCCGCTGGCGCTTCTGCCCGGATGGGTCGCGCCGATCGGCTGGGTGCTGTCGCCGTACTGGGGGATGCGCGCCGTCCGCGAGTCGGCGCTCGGCGGCGACGCGCTCGTTCCGATCGGGATGTGCGTCGGGCTCGCCGCGGTGTATCTCGTGCTCGGCGCGATCTTCCTCGCGAATTTCGAGCGGCTCGCGCGCAAGCACGCAACGCTGTCGCTGACGTGAGGAGCTTCTGGCGCGTCTTCTTCGTCGGGGGCGTGATCAGCTATCGCGCGCTCTTCAACTGGATCAGCCCGGTCATGTACGTGACGACCATGCTCGGGAGCCCGTTCTTCCAGGTGCTCTTCTTCGCCTATCTGGGCCGGTTCAGCAGGCTGCAGGACGACACGTTCTTCGTCGTCGGCAACGGCGTCCAGATCAGTGCGATGGCGGCGATCTACGGGATGACGATGGGGATCGCGAACGAGCGGAACTTCCAGACGCTCTCGCCGCTGCTCGCAACCCCGGCGAACCGGCTTGCGCTCTTCCTCGGGCGCGCGCTCCCCCAGATCGCGAGTGGACTGTTCGTCTCGGCGTTCGGCTTCGGGGTCGGGCTGCTACTGCTCGACTTCCACCTCGGCTGGTCGCAGGTCCCGCCGTTGGCGCTCGTCCTCGTGGTGACGGTCTCGTCGTGCACGTGCTTCGGGCTGCTGCTCGGCTCGATCGGCCTGCGCGCGCGAGACGTGTTCTTCATCTCGAACCTCGTCTACTTCCTGATGCTGCTCTTCTGCGGCGTGAACCTGCCACTCGATGCGCTCCCGGGGTGGATGTCGGCGATCGGGCGCTGCCTTCCGCTCACGCACGGGATCGAGGCGGCGCGGGCGATCGCCCGCGGAGCAGGGCTTGGCGACGTCAGCGGACTGATCGTCACCGAAGCGGCGATCGGCGTCGTGTACGCGAGTGTGGCCTTCGGGCTCTTCCGCTACTTCGAGTACGAGGGCCGCCGCCGCGCCTCGCTCGAGACGATGTAGCGAACGGCGTCGCCGACGCGCACGCGGCCTGGCTGCGTGACCTGGCCGTAGACGCCGAAGTCGATCTCGCGGGTGTGCGGGTTCTGGCCGCGGTAATCCTTGATCGCCCGCAGCGAGTCGAAGTCGCGGACCCCGGTGACGGGAGACTGCGTGGTGATCGCGCAACGGCCGACGTGGCCGTTCACGCGGACACGGGCCTCGCCGAGCTCCACCTCGCCGCCGATCCACGTGTCCTCCTCGTGCGGCTCGCCGCCGGCGACCGCGATGAGCATCCTGAACCGCCGCGCGTCGACCGGCTCGCCCGAGCGGCGCGAGAGCTCCTCGACCGACGCGTCGGAGAGCAACGTGACGCCGCCTCCCTTGCCGCGGTCGACGCCGTCCCCCGGGCGGTCGGCGCGGACGAGTCGGACGGGTTGGCCCACGTCCGCGGACACCGCTTCGGCCCAGGGGCCGCGAACGACATGCCCGGCCACGTCGCGCCCGTAGAAGTCGGTCGTGACGGGCTCGGCGACCTCCACCGTCCCGGCGACCTCGGAGCCGTCGGGCAGCCGGACGACGAGCTCGTCGCTCGCCGCGTCGTAGCGCGCCGAGAAGCGCACGAGCGGTCCGTGGCGAAGTGCCCCGAACCGCAATCCGTCCTCGTCGACGAGGTAGAACCGTCGATCCTCGGCCACGCCGCTCTCGCCCAGGACCACCTCGTCGGGATGCCAGACGGCGAAGCCCTTGACGGGCGAGATGGACAGACGGGAGACGTGGATCATGTGGGCAGCGTAAAGAGCGCGAACGTCTCGCCGGTGACGTGGACGGCGACGTTGTGGACCGGGACGCCGTCGATCTCGCCGTTCGGGCTGCCCGCATGGGCGTGTCCGTGCAGCACGAGGTCGGGCCTGTGCTCTGCGATCGGGGTCGCGAGACGCTCGGCGCCGAGGACGAGCCAGAGCTCCTTAGGCTCGCCTTCGAGCGTCTCCGCGGTCGGCGCGTAGTGGAGCAGCGCGACCCTCACGTCGGCGCCCGCGATCGCGTGCAGCGCGGCGCCGAGAGCCTCCACGTCGGCGGTCGTCTCGGCGTACGCCTGGCGAAAGAGCGGCTCGCCGAAGTTCGCCCACTGCCGGCCGAAGCCGCCGACGAATCCCTTCACACCGGCGACGCCGACGGTCACGCCGTCGATCTGGACGATCGTCGAGCTCCGCTCCAGCACGACGACACCGGCCTCCGCGAGCGTCGCAGTGACGTCCGCGTGCCGGTCCGAGTGGTAGTCGTGGTTGCCGAGCACCGCGACGACGGGAACCGCGAGGCCCCGGCACGCGTCGGCAACGACCTGGGCCTCGTCCACCTGGCCGTGCTGGGTCAGGTCGCCGGCCAGCAGCACGAGGTCCGCACGCTTGGCCACCGCGGCAAACGCCTCGGCGGTCTCGGCGCGAGTCCCCTCGGAAGCGTGGATGTCGCCGGCGGCGGCGATCCGGATCGGCACCTCGACATCGTGCCGAGATTGACGACGCCGCGTCCCGGGTAGCGAGCGCGGGATGACGGAAGAGCCGCAGCCCTTCGCGGAGCTGTTGGAGGGGATGAAGCAGGCCGCAGGCGTCCTCAAAGGCGCCGAGGTGCCCTTCCTCGTCGGCGGAGGGATCGCGGTCTGGGCCCGCGGCGGGCCCGAGACCAGCCACGACGTCGACTTCTTCGTGAGGCCAAAGGATGCGGAAGGGGCGCTCGAGGCGTTCGAGGCCGCGGGCTGGAAGACCGAGAAGCCGCCGGAGGGCTGGCTCTACAAGGCGATCGACGACCAGGGCGCAATGGTCGACCTGATCTTCAGCCCGAGCGCAGGAGACATC
>JAWVDL010000275.1:0-8314 GCA_033857355.1 Gaiellaceae bacterium
TGCAGAAGATCCCACTCGTTGACGTCAAGGCGCAGTACGCGCCGCTGATCCCCGAGCTCCAGCAGCGCTTCGCGCAGGTGCTCGAGGACGGCCAGTTCGTGCTCGGGCCGAACGTGAAGGCGTTCGAAGAGGAGGCGGCCGCGTACCTCGGCGTACCGGCGACGATCGGCGTTGCGAACGGCACCGACGCGCTCGTGCTCGTGCTCGACGCGATGGAGATCGGTGCCGGCGACGAGGTGATCTGCCCGTCGTTCACGTTCTACGCGACGGCCGAGGCGATCGCCCGGCGCGGCGCCATCCCGGTCTTCGCCGAGATCGACCCGGCGACGTACAACCTCGACCCGGAGGACGTCGACCGCCGGATCTCCGCGCGGACCAAGGCGATCATGCCCGTGCACCTGTTCGGCCGGCCCGCGCCGCTCGAGGAGCTCGCGCGCTTCGGAATTCCCCAGATCGAGGACGCGGCGCAGGCCTTCGGCGCACCCGGCACGGGAACGACCGGCGTCGCCTCGACGTACAGCTTCTATCCGACGAAGAACCTGTTCGGCCTCGGCGACGGCGGCCTGGTCGCCGTGACCGACGAGGAGCTCGGGGAGCGCGTGCGGATGCTGCGCTTCCACGGCTCCCACGACAAGGTCGACTTCCACCTCGTCGGCTACAACTCCCGCCTCGACGAGGTGCAGGCGGCGGCGCTACGCGTCTTCCTGCCGCATCTCGCCGAGTGGAACGCGCTACGCCGAGAGGCCGCCGAGCGCTATCGCGAGCTGGGCCTGGGCGACCTCGTCGAGATGCCCGAGGACGAGCCCGGCCATGTCTACCACCTCGTCGTCTCGCGCCATCCCGACCGCGACCGCATCGTTGCCGCGCTGAAGGAGGCCGGGATCGGCTGCGCGACCTACTACCTGCCGCCGCTCCACCTCCAGCCGGCGCTGAGCTATCTCGGCTACCGCGAGGGGTCGTTCCCCGAGACCGAGCGCCTCGCGCGCGAGAACTTCTCCGTGCCGATCTGGGCGGGGATCTCCGCCGAGCAGCAGGAGCGCGTGGTCGAGACCGTCCGCGCCGCCGTCGGCTCGCGCGTCGGCTAGGCCATGTTCCCCGTCAACCGGCACAGGATCTGGCAGCTCGCGGCCGACGCGGGCCTCGTCGCCGGGGCCTGGACCCTCGCGTTCTACCTGCGCTTCGACCAGGGCCTGCCGCCGTACTACCAGACCCTGCTCTGGCGCACGATCCTCATCGTCGTCGCGATCAAGCTCGCGGTCTTCGTCGCGTTCGGCTTCTACAACCGCTGGTGGCGCTACGTCTCCACGCGGGACATGTGGGGCGCGGCCCGCGGCGTCGCTGTCGGCTGTCTCGTCGCCGACGTCACCGTCTATCTCCTCGCGCCGGTGAACGGCTTGCGCCTGCCGCGGCTGATCGCGGTGATGGATCTCCTGCTCACGCTTGCCTTCATCGCCGCCTCGCGGATGATCGCCCGCTCGGTGTTCGAGCGGCCGCAGGCGCGCAGCCTGATCGCGCGCGGCAAGGAGGTCATCGTCGTCGGCGCGGGCGACGCGGCCAGGCTGATGCTGCGCGAGATGCTGCGCACGCCGGCGCTCGGCTACACGCCGACCGGGCTCGTGGACGACGACCCGAAGAAGCAGCACATGCGCCTGGAGGGAATCCGCGTGCTCGGCACGACCGACGATCTCCGGCACATCCTGCGCGACAACAAGCCGGACGAGGTGCTGATCGCACTGCCCTCTGCCTCGGGCGAGACGCGCCAGCGCATCGTCGAGATCGCACGGGACGAGGGCGTTCCGGTCAAGACGCTGCCCGGCCTGCACGAGCTGATCGCGGGCGACGTCGACCTGGCCGGACAGATCCGTCCGGTTCAGGTCGAGGACGTGCTCGGGCGCGAGCCGGTCGAGGTGGACTTCGAGGCCGTCGCTTCGTACCTGCGCGACGAGACCGTCCTCGTCACCGGGGCCGGCGGCTCGATCGGCTCGGAGCTCTGCCGGCAGATCTCGCGCGTCGGCCCGCGGAGGCTGATCCTCGTCGACCACGGAGAGACGCCGCTCTTCGAGATCGAGCGCGAGCTCCTCGACGACCGCCACTTCACCGCCGCGGTCCCCGTCCTCGCGGACGTCAAGAGCCCAGCTCGGATGCGCCAGGTCTTCGAGAGCTACCGGCCGACAGTCGTCTTCCATGCGGCCGCCTACAAGCACGTGCCGATGATGGAGGCGAACCCGCTCGAATCCGTGCGGAACAACGTCCTCGCGACCAAGGTCGTCGCGGACGTGGCTGCGGAGTTCGGGGCGGCCCGCTTCGTCCTCGTCTCCACCGACAAGGCCCTGAATCCGAAAGCGGTCTACGGGCAGTCGAAGACGCTCTGCGAGTGGATCGTGGAGGCGTACGGCGCGCGCACCGACATCGCAACCCGCTTCGTCGCAGTGCGCTTCGGCAACGTGCTCGGATCCTCGGGCAGCGTGATCACGATCTTCCGGCGCCAGATCGAGCGCGGCGGGCCGGTGACGGTGACCGACAAGGAGATGACGCGCTTCTTCATGACCGTCGCGGAAGCGGCGCAGCTCGTCGTGCAGGCTGGAGCGCATGGCGGCCGCGGCGAGATCTTCGTCCTGGACATGGGCGAGCCGGTCAAGATCGTCGACCTCGCGCGGCGCATGATCGAGCTCTCCGGGAAGGAGCCCGACCGCGACGTGGCGATCGAGTTCACCGGAATCCGCGCCGGCGAGAAGGTGCACGAGGAGCTGTTCGGGCCGGAGGAGACCATCGCGGCGACCGCGCATCCGAAGATCCTCCGGGCCTCCCGCCCGCCGATCGACGCCGCGTGGCTCGAGGAGGCGTTGGCGGAGCTCGAACGCCTCGTGGAGGCCGGCGACACGCTCGAGGTCGTCGCCAAGCTCGGCGCAATCACGCGGGAGCCGAAACGCACAGGGGCGCCGGCCCCGCAAGAAGTCACGAAGTCGTAACTCGGCCGTCGGGACCCCACCGTATGCTCGACCGGTGGACTCCGAGGGGATCTTCGAGGGGCTGAACGACCAGCAGCGGCGCGCCGTCGAGGCCGTGCGCGGGCCGGTTTGCATCCTCGCGGGCGCCGGCTCGGGCAAGACGACGACGATCACGCGGCGCATCGCCAACCAGGTTGCGACAGGGACGTTCCGGCCGGATCAGATCCTGGCGGTGACGTTCACGGACAAGGCCGCGGGCGAGATGCGCGCTCGGCTCGGTCGCCTCGGCGTATCGGGCGTCGCGGCGCGCACCTTCCATTCGGCCGCGCTCGCGCAGCTCCACCACTTCGCGCCGGGCCGCGTCGGCCAGATCCTCGCGTCGAAGGCCCTGCTCCTCCGCCAGATCGGCAACACGCTGCCGGCGCCCTACAAGTTCAGGCCCGCGGGCGACCTCGCGACCGAGATCGAGTGGGCGAAGAACCGCCGGCTGACGCCCGAGACGTACCAGCGCGAGCTCGGCGACCACCAGCCTCCGATCCCGGCCGACCTGGCGTACTGCGTGTTCTACGAGTACGAGAAGCGGAAGGAAGGGTCGGGCGCGGTCGACTTCGAGGACCTGCTCGAGCTCACGATTCGACTCTACGACGAGGACGAGGCGGCGCTCATGACCTTCCGCGACCGCTACCGCGCGTTCACCGTCGACGAGTACCAGGACGTCAACCTCCTCCAGCAGACCCTGCTCGAGCGCTGGCTCGGTGGTTCCGACGAGCTGTGCGCGGTCGGGGACGACTACCAGTCGATCTACGGCTTTACCGGCGCGAGCCCGCAGCATCTGCTCGGCCTGCCCGAGCGCTTCCCCCACGCGCACGTGATCCGGCTCGAGCAGAACTATCGCTCGACGCCGCAGATCCTGGAGCTTGCGAACCGGCTCGTTCCACGGCTCGGCGGCTCCGAGAAGGTGCTGCGCGCGACGCGGCCGAGCGGGCCGGCGCCCGAGCTCGCGCAGTGCATCGATCCCGAGGCGCAGTGCGCCGCGCTCGTGGCGCGCGCCCGCGCGCTGCGTGCCGAGGGACTCGCATACGAGGAGATGGCGATCCTCTTCCGGCTCAACTCGCGCTCCGCGGAGCTCGAATCGGCGCTCGCCGAGGCCGATATCCCGTTCCAGGGCGCCTCGCTGCTCGCCCGCGACGCGGCCCGTGGCCTCGTCAAGGTGCTTCGGCGCCGCGGCGTCGAGCCGGCCGCGACCGCGGTGAGGGCGGCGGCCGCGCAGCAGGGCTGGGTGGAGCAACCGCAGACCGGGCTCGGCGAGCGCGAGCAGACAAGGCAGAACGACCTGGCGTTCCTTGTTCGCCTGGCCGAGGCTTTCGAGCAGGGCGAGGCCGACGTGCTGGCCTTCCTGGCGATGCTCGAGGCGCGCTTCGGCTCGCACGGAAACGAGCGGCGCGGGATCCACCTGCTGACGTACCACCGTGCGAAGGGGCTCGAGTTCGATGCGGTGTTCCTGCCGCGCCTCGAGGACAAGGAGCTGCCCGCGCGGCAGGCGAAGACGCCCGCGCAGCTCGCCGAGGAGCGCCGCTTGCTCTACGTCGGCCTCACCCGCGCGCGGAAGCATCTGCTCGTCACCTGGGCCGGCAAGCCGAGCCCGTTCCTCGCAGAGCTCGGCGTCGAAGCGCCGCCCCCGCGCCGCGCTCCCGAGCCCGACGACCCGGTCTACGCGGCGCTGAAGGCGTGGCGGCTCGAGCGCTCGAAGTCCGACGACGTGCCCGCGTACGTCGTGTTCCACAACTCGACGCTCGAGGAGATCGCGACGCGCGGGCCGAGCAGTCTCGCCGAGCTCGCCTCGGTTCCCGGCGTCGGCCCGACCAAGATCGAGCGCTACGGGCCCGACGTGCTAGCCGTGCTCTCCGCGCGCTGAGAGCAGCAGGTCGAGCATGAGCTTCGGGTCGCGGCGCACGCGCTCGGACGCTGCGCCCTCGCGCTTGCGCAGCTCGAGCGCACGCGGGTCGGTGAGCGGAACGAGCCGTCCCTCGCGGATGAGCGCCTCGTCGACGCCGCCGAGCCTGCCGCCGTACGTCGTGTAGACGGGTACGCCGAGTGCGGCCGCTTCGCGGTTCATCGTCCCACCGGCCGAGACGACCAGGTCCGCGAGCGCGATGAGGCTCTGCGCGTCGACCGCGGTCTCCGGGAGGATCACCGAAGGGAGCGCGAGCCCGCGGACGTACTCCCGCTGCTCCTCGGTGCGCGGCAGGACGAAGGCATGCACGTCGTCCAGTCGGCCGAGATGCTCGAGCGTCTGCGGGAAGAGCGGGTTGGAGTGCCGGTGGTAAAGCGACACGTCCGGCGGCGGGCGCAGGACGACGAGCGTCCGCGCGGGGTCGATCTGCCACGCGTCGAGAACGCCTCGGTCCGGCTCGAAGTCGGCGAGGTAGTACTCCTCCTTCAGGCCCGGATACTGGAGGAGCTTTGGCGGCTCGGCGCCGTAGCGCGCGAGGCGCTCGGGCGGGATCGAGTCGGGGACGACCACCTTCGTCGCCGCGCGGCACCCGAGCTGGTGCTGGAGCCACGCGAACTCGTAGTCGAACGTCGTTGAGCTCGGGATTCCGAGCCGTTGCGCCGTCATCGTCAGCTCGTGCGAGCCGTGCGCGAGCGCGACGTCGAACCCGCGGCCGCGCGCCCACCGCCGCAGCGCACCGAGCCGCGACCACATCGACCGCGCCTTCCCGAGACGCGATCGCCCACCGTGCCGTCCGATCACCTCCGCTTCGAGCCCGTGCAGCTCCAGCAGCTCGAGCGTCTGCGCGTAGTCGCGGGCCGTGATCTCCACCTCGTCGCCGCGGTCTCGCAGGATATGGATCAGCGGCCGGAAGACGAGCACGTGCGCCGACGCCGTCATGTCCACCCAGACCTTCACCGCTCGGCGAGCACCTCAGCGGCGAAGCGCGGCTCCCGCAACGCCGTCGGCTCGCGCTCGACGTGGCGCTCGTGCCAGAGCGTGAACGCGAGCAGTCCCCAGAGCTGCCGGCTCAGGTCCTCGCGCCCCGAGACGTGGTCGTCGAGGACGCGCTGCACGGCGGCCGGCTCGAAGAACCCCTGGCGCCGCATCCGCTCCGCCGACAGCGTCTCGCGCGCGAACGGCTCGAGGTCGCCCCGCAGCCAGCCCGCGGCAGGAATCGAGAACCCGCGCTTGCGGCCGTGGGCGATGCGTCGCGGCAGCAGCGGCTCGGCGGCCTTCCGCAGGAGCACCTTCTTCTGCAAGCCCCTCACCTTGTGCCGCGTCGGCAGCGCGAACGCGAAGCTGCTGACGACGGTGTCGAGGAACGGGACCCTGGTCTCGAGCGAGTGCGCCATCGAGGCCCGGTCGGTCTTCACGAGCAGGTCGTCGACGAGATAGACAGCCGCATCCACGTCCTGGAGCCGTGCGAGGAGCGGCGCGCCCTCGGTCTCGGCGAAGCGGGATCGCAGCAGGTCGACCGGATCAAACGGCGAGCGCCGCCCGAGCAACTCGGCGCGCGCGTCCGGCGAGAAGATCTCCTTCCAGCCGTGATGCCGCTCGAGCGCAGGGAGGTGGGCCGCGCGCACGAAGCGCTTCGCCCGGTAGTCGAAGCTCGCGCGCCGGCTGGAGGACGGAAGCCGCTCGACCAGCGGCGCCGCGAGCTGCGCAAGCCCACCGAACCGCTCGGCCAGCAGGTCGGCCGCGTACGTGTAGTAGCCGCCGAAGAGCTCGTCGCCGCCCTCCCCGGAGAGCGCGACCTTCACGTCCTCGGCCGCGAGCTGGGAGACGAGATAGGTCGGGAGCGCGGACGAGTCGGCGAACGGCTCGTCGAATGCGTCCGCCAGCGCAGGCAGGAGCAAGGCGGCGTCCGGGCGCAGCACGAGCTCGCGGTGGCGGGTGCCGTAGCGCTCCACGACCAGCCGCACGTCCCGAAGCTCGTTGAACGACTTCTCCTCGAATCCGATCGAAAACGTGCGCAGCGGTTCGCTGAGCTCCTCGGCGGCGAGTGCGGCGAGCAGCGACGAGTCCACCCCGCCCGAGAGCAAGACACCGACCGGAACGTCGCTCACGAGATGGGCGCGAACCGAGTCGCGCAGCCGTGCACGCAGCTCCTCGACCAGCTCCGCCTCTTCCTCGTCGCGGAGCTCGACGCTTGGCGCTGGCCGAGCGAAGCGCTCCAGCCGCGGCTCGCCGCCTTCCCAGATCAGCAGATGTCCGGCGGGCAGCTTGCGGCACTCCTCGAAGATCGTCAGCGGCGCCGGGATCGAGTTGAACGCGAGGAACGCCTCGAGCGCGTCGAGGTCGATCTCGCCTCGGGGGAGTGAGCGCAGCTCCGATGCAAACTCGAGCCCGCCGCCGGCGGCCCGGTAGTAGAGCGGCTTGATCCCGAATCGGTCGCGCGCGAGCACGAGGCGACCGCGGCGCGAGTCCCAGATCGCGACCGCGAACATCCCCCGCAGGCGTTCCGCGAAGCCCGTCCCGTGCTCCTCGTACAGGTGCGCCAGCACCTCGGTGTCGCCCTCGGACCGGAAGCTGTGCCCGGCGCGCTCGAGCTCCCGCCGCAGGTCGCGGTAGTTGTAGATCTCGCCGTTCTGGACGACGTGGACGGTCTCGTCCTCGTTCGCGAGCGGCTGGTCGCTGCCGGCGAGGTCGATGATCGACAGGCGCCGCGCGGCGATCCCCACGCGCTCGTCGACGAAAATGCCGTCGCTGTCCGGCCCGCGGTGGACGAGCTTCGCGCTCATCGCCTCGAGCCGGGCGCGGTCGGGAGACCCGTCGCCGGGCGCGATTCCGCAGATCCCGCACATGGCGCCCTACTCTAGAGGTGAGTCGAGTGCGTAATCTCGCGGCGTGAACTTCTCGAGGCATGAGGAGCTTCAGCTTCTCGCGCTACTGGTCGCGGTCGGGATGATGATCTTCGCGATCGGACGGCTCCGGGTGCCGTACGCAATCCTGCTCGTGCTGGGGGGCCTTGCCCTCGGCTTCGTGCCCGGCCTGCCGCGGCTCAGCCTGCCGCCGGATCTCGTGCTGGTCGCGCTGCTGCCGCCTCTGCTCTACTCCACCGCGTTCTTCACCTCGCTTCGGGACCTCCGCGAGAACATCCGGCCGATCTCCTTCCTCGCCCTCGGCCTCGTCGGGGCGACCATGGTCGGCGTCGCGGTCGTCGCCCACACCTGGATCGACAGCTTCGGCTGGCCGGAGGCCTTCGTCCTGGGCGCGGTCGTGTCGCCGTCTGACGCGATCGCCGCGACGTCGATCGCCCGCCGGCTCGGCGTGCCGCGGAGCATCGTGTCGATCATCGAGGGCGAAAGCCTCGTCAACGACGGAACGGCGCTCGTCTTCTACAGATTCGCCGTCGCTGCGGTCGTCTCGG
>JAWVDL010000276.1:0-2571 GCA_033857355.1 Gaiellaceae bacterium
GGTGTTCACGACCGTGACGAGCGCGAGCCCGAGCTGGAATCCGAACCCGAGCCCGTACACCCACCCTCGGTACCGCGTCAGCCATTCCTCGTCGACTTGCCGGCGATGCGTGGGGAGCCGGAGGCCGAATGCCTGCAGCTCGAACGCAAGGCCGGCCAGAACGAAGACGGCGAGCGTCGTGACTCGAAGCGCGGGCGGAGTGCCCGAGAGGACGACTGACCCGACCGAGCCGGCCGCGAGCCCAAGGACGAGGCTGCCGGCGATCGAGCCGAGCGTGTACGCCGCGACGGTGATCCCCCAACGCCGGCCCCGGCTCCGCTCGCCGAGCGGAGTGATGCTTCCCAGCACCGAAACGCCTCACGGCGACCACGTCGACCGGATGGCGGCGAGGATCCCGAGCGTTCCGCCGATCGCGGTCAGGATGCCGGTCGCTGTCATTGCGTGCCCCCGTTCGCCACCGGCAGCGGTTGGTCCAGCGTCGGGTCTCCCGGATAGATCCCCGCCGCGATCAGCGTGGCTTCGTCCGAGTCCGCCGACGCAGCTGCGTCGGCGGTATCCGTCTCGGCGAGCGAGTCCTCGAGCAACCGGAGCACGCTCGCCCACTGCGTGGCCGCGCCGACGCCCTCGACGGTGCCCGATGCCGCTTCAACCCATGCGAAGTACGGCGCGCCGGGAACCCCGTACGCGTCCCAGGTCTCGGTCGACATCACGACCGGCACGTCCGGCGGAGCGAGGTCACGCACTTTTGCGACGCTCTCGTCGTCCGGCCCCTTGGTCACGATCGCCGCGCGAGCCCCCTCGGGAAGGGTGTGGACACGGTCGTCGGCGAGGGCGTCCCAGAACTCGTAGCAGGTCAGGCAGCCGCTGCTCAGGAACGCGACGAGCGTGCCGCGACCGGCGGCTGCGACCGGAACGACGACCGGCGCGAGCGTCGGAGTGACGCCGCGTAGATCCTCCGCTCGGCCCATCGTCGGGTTCTCGATCGGGCGGTTCGGCGCGTAGACACCCGCTGCGGGCATTGGCTCCGTGACGTCGCGGTCGGGGTCGAGGTTGAGCGCCTTGACGATCTCGGCGTGGCTCCGGAGAAGGCCGGCAACGAGCAGGCCGATCACGACGAGGAGGCACGTCTCGACGGTGACGAGGATCGTCATCAGCAGGCGAGGCAGGTGTCGCAGCAGTTCGGGTGCGGACCCGCGACCGTGCCGGCGCAGCCCGCCGCGTCGGAGCCTTGGCAGCAACTGCTCTCGGTGAAGATCTGGCTCGTGCAGTTCCCGAAGAGGCCTCCCGGGTTCGCGCAGCGGACGATCCGGCAGCGGATCCTGGTGCCGTGCGTCGGCGTGCAGTTCGTCCACTCCTGGTCGTAGCAGCAGTACCTCCGGTTCCCGCAGCTGTCGAGGGCGCACGCTCCGGCGCCGGTGCATCCGCAGCAGTCGATGAAGTACTTGAACCCGCTCTGGCAATAGCTGGTCGGGATGCAACAACGCCACCAGCCGCACGGATCCGTGTTGGCCGGGCAATTGTTCGTCCCGTTGGTGAGCGTGCAGCAGAACGCTGAGTTGTGCGACGTGAAGCAGACGCCCGAGGTGCAGCTGGTACAGGTGGTGACCGCGAAGGCGCTCTCCGGTCGGAGGAGGAATCGGTGCGGCGCGACCATCATCGCGGAGCCGACGAGCGACGCGCGGATCAGAAAACCGCGGCGGCTCGATCGGCGGTCGAGCGTCGTCGACGCGTAGGAGACCATCTTGTCCGACACGCGGGTGATTCCTTCATCGAGGCTCATTGGGCTCTCCTTAGGCCGGTGGGGAAAGGGAGGCGACGCCGTGCGGATGCGCTACGACGGTCGGCAGGAAAACCGCGGCGACGTAGAGCAGGTATGAGAACGCGAGGGTGCCGAGCACGAACGTCACCGCGGACAGGCCGAGGTCTACGACGACCGACGCAGCGCTGGGAGGTGCGGTCGCGACAGCCGCGAGCGCGGCGGCGGCGGCGGCGGCGTTCAGCACGACATGGAAGCGCGTGGGCGGGATCTCGCGGCTACCGGCGCAGCCGCAGGATTCGAGTCGGATCCCACGCATGAGCACGTACGAGAGGAATCCCGCGAAACCGGCGTAACAGATTCCGAGTGCGGCGAGGAAGCCGGGCGCCCCCGTTGCGAGGACACCCACTGCCACCGCAAGCTCGACGCCGCCGAGGAGCCGCACGAGCACGTAGCGATGTGGAACGCCGGCCGTCGAGAGCGCCTGTGCGGTCGCGAGAGGCGAACGCAGCTTGGCAAGACCGGCTGTGCCGATCAGCACCGCCGCGGCTGCAACGAGCGGGACGAGCACCACCATGGGATCTGCGGCCTCCCGAGTGGAAATCGGAGCGAGCGTTACGTTAACAGAGTTTACGTCTAAGGGTCATCGCTCTGGTTCCTACATGTCTGGCATTCGTTGTCGTGTGGCATGGCTGCGGCTCGAATTGCTTTAACCGGGCCGTTGGATTAGTGACGCTCGATCAGCTCGATGCGGTACCCGTCCGGATCCTGGACGAAGCAGAGGCGGGAGCCGCCCTCGCGCACGCTGTACGGAG
>JAWVDL010000277.1:0-4292 GCA_033857355.1 Gaiellaceae bacterium
TCTCGGCCTGTCGGGCGCGGTTCATGGCGAGGGTCAGGGAGTCGATCAGCTCGCCGGCGTTGGACGAGGCGTTGCGCATCGCGGTCATCTGCGCGCCGTGCTTCGACGCGGCCGACTCGAGCAGCGCACGGAAGATCTCGGTCTCGAGGTAGACGGGCAGGAGCCGCGCGAGGATCTCCTCCGGCTCTGGCTCGTAGATGAAGTCGCCGCGCAGCGCGTTGGCGTGGGAGTCGTCCTCGCCGTCCGTTCCCGCCGCGAGCACGTCCTCGGAGATCGGGAGCACGTCGCGGGTCGTGACGCGTTGCACGAGCGCCGACTCGAACTCGTTGTAGACGATCGTGACGCGGTCGACGTCCCCGTTCGAGTAGAGCTCGGCGAGCTTCCGGGCGATTGCCTGAGCGTCCGCGTACGTCGGCTGGTCCGTGAAGCCCGTCCAGGCCTGCTCGACCTCGTAGCGGCGGAAGCGGAGGCTCGAGCCGCCCTTTCGGCCGACGGCGAGCCACCGGACCGAGACGCCGTCGCGGGCGAGCTGCCGCTCGAGCGCGATCGCCTGGCGCAGGACCTGGGCGTTGAAGGCGCCGGCGAGGCCCCTGTCGCCTGTGACCGCGACGATCGCGACGTTTTGCACCTGGTCGCGCTGCTGGAGGAGCGGCAGGCTCCGCACGGACGAACTCGCCCTCGCCGTTCCCGCCATCAGCTCGAGCATCCGGTCGGCGAACGGGCGCATCGCCTCGATACGCACCTGAGCACGGCGGAGCTTCGCCGCGGCGACGAGCTCCATCGCCTTCGTGATCTTGCGCGTGTTGGTGACCGAGCGGACGCGCCTGCGGATGTCCTGGACGGTGGCCACGTTACGAGACCAGGGACTCCTCTTCTTGGACGACGAACGTCTTCTTGAACTTCTCGATCTCCTCGCGCAGCTTCTTCTCCGACTCCTCGTCGAGGTCGCCGGACTCGCGGATCTTCGCCAGCACCGACTCCTCCGTCCGCATGTACTCGCGCAGCTCGTCCTGGAACCGCTGGATCTGCGGCACCGGGATGTCGTCGAGGTAGCCGTTCACGCCCGCGTACAGCGCGATGACCTGCTCCTCCATCGGCCACGGGGCGTATTGCGGCTGGTTCAGCGTCTGCACCATCCGCTCCCCGCGCGCGAGGGCCTGCTGCGTCGCGGCGTCGAGCTCCGAGCCGAACTGCGCGAAGGCCTCGAGCTCGCGGTACTGGGCCAGGTCGAGGCGCAGGCGGCCGGCGACCTTCTTCATCGCCTTGGTCTGCGCCGACGAGCCGACTCGGGACACCGACGTCCCGACGTTCACGGCCGGACGGACACCCGAGAAGAACAGGTCCGACTCGAGGAAGATCTGGCCGTCGGTGATCGAGATCACGTTCGTCGGGATGTACGCGGCGATGTCCCCGGCCTGGGTCTCGATGATCGGTAGCGCGGTGAGCGAGCCCGCGCCCTCGGCGTCCGACAGCTTGCAAGCGCGCTCGAGCAGCCGCGAGTGCAGGTAGAAGACGTCGCCCGGGAAGGCCTCGCGGCCCGGCGGGCGGCGCAGGAGCAGAGAGAGCTGCCGGTAGTCGTCGGCGTGCTTCGAAAGGTCGTCGTAGATCACGAGCGCGTGCTTGCCGTTGTAGAGGAAGTGCTCGCCGATCGCCGCGCCCGCGAACGGCGCCATCCACTTGATCGGCGCCGACTCCGAAGCCGGAGCCGAGACGATCACGGTGTACTCCATCGCGCCCTCGTCGCGCAGGCGCTCGTAGACCTGGGCGACGGTCGAGCCCTTCTGGCCGATCGCGACGTAGATGCAGACGACGTCCTGGCCCTTCTGGTTCAGGATCGTGTCGATCGCGATCGCCGTCTTGCCGGTCGAGCGGTCTCCGATGATCAGCTCGCGCTGGCCGCGGCCGATGTTCGTCATCGAGTCGATCGCCTTGATCCCGGTCTGGAGCGGCTCCTTCACCGGCTGGCGCTCGACGACGCCTGGGGCCTTGAACTCGAGCGGCCGCGTCTCGTCCGACTCGATCGGGCCCTGGCCGTCGAGCGGCTTTCCGAGCGGGTCGATCACGCGCCCCAGCAACGCGTCGCCGACCGGAACGCTGGCGATCTTGCCGGTGCGCTTCACGGGCTCGCCCTCGCTGACGTGCTCCCACTCGCCGAACAGCGCGGCGCCGACGTCGTCCTCCTCGAGGTTGAACGCGAGCCCGACGACGCCGTGCTCGAGCTCCAGCATCTCCATGGCGACCGCGTTCTCGAGCCCGTAGATGCGGGCGATCCCGTCGCCGATCTGGAGCACCGTCCCGACCTCGGACAGGTCGGTCTCGACGTCGTACTGCTCGATCCGCTCGCGCAGGATCGACGTGATCTCTTCGGGGCGTAGCTTCAAGTTCTCAGCTCCTCGTGACTAGGTCTTGGCGTAGTCGGTTCAGTCTTCCGCGGACGCTCGCGTCGACGCGCATCGAGCCCGCTTGCAGGATCAGTCCGCCGATGAGGTCGGGATCGACCGAGCGGGTCGCGTCGACCTGCCGGCCGGATGCCTCCTCGATCTGGGCGACGATCGACTTCGCCTCGCTGTCGGAGAGCTCGAAGGCCGTCGTCAGCTCGACCTCGAGCCGACGTTCCTCGGCGGCGACGAGCCGGTCGAGCTCGTGCGCGATCTCCTCGATCTGCGCGGTTCGGTTCTTCTCGGCGACCAGCAGGAGGAAGTTGCGCACGAGCTCGTCGACCCCACCGAGGATCGAGTCGAGCGCGGCCGCCTTCTCCTTCGGGTCGAGCACGGGATCGCGCAGCAGCGAGCGAAGCTCCGGGACCTCCTCGACCGCCGCGACGAAGTCGGCCAGGTCCTCGCGAACCTGCGTCAGACGGTCGCGGTCCTTCGCCGCGTCGAACAGGGCGCGGGCGTATATCCGGTACGCGACGGCCATCTACTTCTCGGCCGGCTCCGGCTCCAGGACGGAGAAGTCGAGGCCCGAGATCGCGTCGGAGATGAGCCGGCGGTGATCCTCGTCGTCGAGCACCTTGCCCGTGACCTTCGCCGTGGCCTCGAGCGTCAGCTCGGCGACCTCGGCGCGGATCTGCGTCAACGCGCGGGCCGTCTCGCCCTCGATCTGGCGGCGCGTCTCTTCGAGGCGTCGCTGGCGGTCGGCCTCGACCTCCTCGCGCATGCGCTCGCGCTGCGCGTCGCCCACGCGTCGCGCCTCCGCGAGGATCGACTCCGCCTCGCCGCGGGCCTGGCCCATCAGCGCCTTGTGCTCCTCGAGCAGGCGGCGGGCCTCCTCGCGGGCATGCTCGGCCTCCTCGATCGACTGCCTGATCCGTTCGCGCCGCTCGTCGATCGTCTTCTGGATCGGACCGAACGCATATCGCTTGAGGACGAACAGCGTGATTCCGAACGCGACGATCGTCCAGATCATCAGACCGGGAGTGACCTGGATCAGGGCGTTTGCTGCGAGCGCCATCTACGAGATCAGCACGTAGGCGAGCAGGCCGCCGATCAGGCCGTAGAAGACGACGGCCTCGGTGAGCGCGAACCCGAGCCACTGGATTCCCTGCAGCTCTCCGCGCAGCTCCGGCTGTCGCGCGACCGCCTGGATCATCGACCCGAAGATGTTCCCGATGCCGATGCCGGCGCCGAGCGAGCCGAGACCGATTCCGAGAGCCAGCGCGATGGCCTTGCCGGCCTTCACGTTGTCGCCTGCGGCGGCGAGGATGAGCGAGTGGACCATCCGGTTTCCTCCTAGTGTTCCGGCTCGATTGCGGAGCCGATGTAGATGGCGGACAGGGCAGCGAAGATGAACGCCTGGATCGAGACGACGATCGCGACCTCGAAGAAGTAGAACGCCGAGGCGAAGATCACGACCGGAATCAGCGCGAGGCTCTGCAGGATGAAGATGAGGCCGATGAAGGTCAGGATCAGCATGTGCCCCGCGAGCATGTTCGCGAAGAGTCGGACGCTCAGCGAGATCAGGCGCATGAACTGGCCGAGGATCTCCAACGGGATGATCAGGGGCAGAATCGCCTTCGGGACCTCCGGGATCCAGCTCTTGAAGTAGCGGACGGGGCCGTTCGCGCGCACGCCCTCGACGTGGGTGAACACGAACGTCATCAGGGCGAGCGCGAGCGTGACGGAGATGGACGACGTGGCCGCGTAGATCCCCCAGACCGGAATGTGATGCCAGGTCTCGCCGGTGATCGGCAACGGGATGAAGCCGAGCATGTTCACGACCCAGATGAAGAGCATCAGGGTCGCGACGTACGGGAACCACCGGCCGATCGCCTTCGACGGGAGCCCTTGCTC
>JAWVDL010000278.1:0-3669 GCA_033857355.1 Gaiellaceae bacterium
TGGTCGGAATCGCAGCAGATCGAGGACGAGGCCGAGCGCTGGAAAACGAACCGGGTCACGTTCCGGCTCATCCATCTCGCGGACATCCTCGCGGTGACGACTCCATGATCGAGCTCGACGTCAACGGCCAGGCGTACGAGGTCGACGCGGCCGTGGGACGCTCGCTCGCGGACGTCCTGCGTGACGACCTCGGTCTGATCGGGACGAAAGTCGCCTGCGGGGAAGGCCACTGCGGCGCCTGCACCGTCCAGCTCGACGGCGTCCCGGTGCTTTCCTGCATCACGCTCGTCCATACGGTCGGCGCGCGCAGCGTCACGACGATCGAAGGGTTGCGTGACCACCCGCTCGTGGACGCCTTCGTCGCCGCCGACGCGCTGCAGTGCGGGTTCTGCACCCCGGGGCAGATCGTCTCGGCGAGCGCGCTGGTAGCTTCGAACCCGAGCCCGTCGAAGGACGAGATCCGCCACGCGATGGCCGGGAATCTCTGCCGCTGCGGCACCTATCCCAAGATCGAGGAGGCCATCCAGGCATGGCAAGGCTGATCAAGACCGAGAAGGAAGTCGAGGGTCGCTACACCGAGCAGTGGATCGTCGTCGAGGAGGACGCGCTCGACCAGTGGCCGGAAGGGCCGCTCGAGGTCGTCGGCCGCGCCGTGCCTCGGATCGACGGGCACGACCGCGCACGTGGCCTCGCCGGCTACACCGCCGACGTGCGCCTGCCGGGCCTCCTCCAAGCCGCCGTGCTCCGGAGTCCTCATGCGCGCGCGCGCATGAAGCGCATCGACCTCTCGCGGGCCCTCGCCGCGGACGGCGTGCGGGCCGCGATCGGCCCGGACGACCTCGACGGCCTGAACGGCGAGCCGGGGTATGTCGGCGCGGCGGTCGCCGCCGTCGCGGCCGACACGTTCGGTCAGGCGCGCGCGGCCGTGGAGCTGATCGACGTCGAGTGGGAGGAGCTCGAGCCGCTCTTCGATCCCGACGAGGCGGTCAAGCAGGGCTCGCTCCTCGCGGAGTCGGAGACCTACGAGCGCGGCGACTTCGAGCGGGGCTTGGCCGAGGCGGACGCCGTCGTCGAGGCGGAGTACCGGACGCAGGTCGTCCTGCACAACTCGATGGAGACGCACCAGTCGATCGCGCACTGGGAGGACGACGGGCTCACGATTTACATCTCTACGCAGTACATCTGGGGCGTGCGTGCCGCGGTCGCCGAGCACACCGGCCTGCCCCAGGACAAGGTACGGGTCATCTGCCTGGCGATGGGCGGCGGCTTCGGCGCGAAGAACAGCCCGGGTGACTACACGCCGATCGCGATCGAGCTTGCGAAGCGGACCGGCCAGCCCGTCCGGTGCGCTCTGACTCGTCGTGAAGAGAACGTCGCGGCGGGCAACCGCAACGCGACGATCCAGCGTCTCACGGCCGCCGCGCGCTCGGACGGGACGCTCACCGCGCTCGGAGGCGAGTTCGTGAACGCAATCGGCTTCAGCGGCTGGTCGTCCTCCACCGAAGGGCCGATGCAGATGCTCTACGCCTGCGAGAACATGCGCACGGTCAAGCACAGCGCGAAGTTGAACCTGCCGCCCATGGCGGCGTTCCGTGCGCCCGGATTCGTCGAGGGCACTTTCGGGCTCGAGTGTCTGCTCGACGAGCTCGCGGCGAAGCTCGACCTCGATCCGCTCGAGCTGCGACGGCGGAACTACGCCGACTCCGACCGGCTCGACGAGCGCCCGTTCTCCTCGAAGAACCTCGCCGAGTGCTACCGGCGCGCCGAGCCGCACTGGGCGCGCCGAGAGGAGGTGCGCGCGAGCTCGTCCGGTCCCTGGAAGAAGGGCGTCGGCTTGGCGAGCCAGATCTGGTACGGCGGCGGCGGTCCTCCGTCATACGCGTGGGTGCGCGTCGGGTCCGACGGTCATGCGCAGGTCGTCACGGCCATGCAAGACATCGGCACGGGGTCGCGCACGGCGATGGCGCAGATCGCAGCGGAGGAGCTCGGGCTCCCTGTCGATCACGTCCACGTCTCGCTCGGCGATTCGGCCCGCGGGCCGTACGCGACTCTCTCCGCCGGCTCCTCGACCATCCCGTCGATGGGCCCGGCGACGCGCGCGGCGGCCGCTGACGCGAAGCGCCAGATCCTCGAGATCGCCGCGCAGCGCTTCGACGTGGAGGAGCGCGTGCTCGACCTGAAGGGCGGGAGGATCGTCTCGTCCGACGGCGCCTCCTGGGCGCTGAGCGAGATCACCGGGCTGCTCGAGGACGCGCAGATCCTCGGGAAGGGGGCGCGCGGGCCGAATCCCACCGGGATGCGCGTGCTCACGTTCGGCGTCCAGGTCGCCGAGGTCGCCGTCGACGTCGAAACCGGCGAGGTGCGCGTCGAGAAGATCGTGGCGATCCACGACGTGGGCCGTGTGATCAACTCGCTCGGCGCTTCGAGCCAGGTCGAGGGCGGCATCATCCAGGGGCTTGGACACACGCTGTCGGAGGAGCGCCTCGTCGATCCGTCCACCGGCCGAGTCCTCACGCAGACGCTGGACGCGTACAAGCTGCCGACGATCGCGGACGTGCCGGAGATCGTCACCGACCTCGTCGACGTGCCGGATCCTCATTTGACGAACCTCGGCTCGAAGGGGCTCGGCGAACCGCCGATCATCCCCACGGCTGCCGCGATCGCGAATGCGATCCGCGACGCCACCGGGGCCGACATCCGCTCGCTGCCGATCACGCGGGAGGACATGTTGCGGGCGCTCCGGGAGGCCGAAGCCAGGAAGCGCGAGCCGGTTGGAACTGCTTCGGCCTAGCTCGCTCGAGGAGGCCTCGGCTTCGCTCGGCAACGGCTCTCGCGCGCTCGCCGGCGGTACCGAGCTCGTGCCGCTCCTGCGCGACGGCCTCGTTCAGGCCGACACGCTCGTCGAGATCGGACCTCTTCTTCCGCGCGGTGTCTCGGTTGTGCCGGGGCCTGTGTACACAAGCCCCGGGGCCGGTGCGCACAAGCCCATGTGCCGGATCGGTGCCGCGACGAGCCTCGCCGAGCTCGAGGTCGATCCGCAGATCCCGGACGCATTGCGCGAAGCGTGCCGGCTCGCCGCCTCGCCGCAGCTGCGCAACATGGGAAGCGTCGGCGGGAACCTCCTACAGGCGACTCGCTGCTGGTATTGGCGGCTGAAGTACCCGTGCTACCTGCACGGCGGCGACATCTGCCACGCGAAGGCCGGCGAGCATCGCGAGCATGCGATCTTCGGAAACGAGCGTTGTGCGTCCGCGCATCCGTCGGACGTCGCCGCCGCGCTCGTCGCGTTGAACGCTTCGATGCGCACCACGAGCCGCGAGTTGCCGGTCGCCGAGCTCTATCGCCTGCCCACCGACGATGACCGCGACGTCACGACCCTCGAGCCGGGCGAGCTGATCCTCGAGCTGGACGTGCCCGCAACCGACTCGAGCGTCTACCTCAAGGCGATGGAGCGGCAGCGGTACGCCTTCCCGCTCGTCGGCGTCGCCGCGGCGCGAACGGCGGGGACGACCCGGATCGCGCTGGCCGGCGTTGCGCCGACGCCCTGGCTCCTGGCGTCGCCCGACGCCCTCGACGAGGCGACACCGCTGCCGCGTACGGCATACAAGGTCGATATTGCGCGCGCGCTCGTCCGTCGGGCCGTCGAAGCACTCTGATGCGGGTCGCGAC
>JAWVDL010000279.1:0-4241 GCA_033857355.1 Gaiellaceae bacterium
GCGGCGCCGGCCGAGCCGACGAAGAACACCGCGAGGCTGATCATCAGCAGGCGTTCCTTCCCGTACTGGTCGCCGAGCCGGCCGAGGATCGGCGTCGTCACCGCAGCCGCGACGAGGAAGCCGGTCAGGACCCACGTCGCCCAGGCGGTGCTCGCATGCAACTCGCGCTCGAACGTCGTGAGTGCCGGAAAGACCATCGTCTGCTGGAGCGCGAAGGCGGTCCCGGCCAGCGTGAGGATGCCCAGCGTGACGTTGTGATGCTGGCGCGACCCCTCCATCCCTGGAAAATACCGTCGCCATAGAGCACGCTTGCGCTATTACGCGAAGCGCAGTAGTATGCAGTGCGTGGATCGGAGCCAACTGCTGCGAGGAACGCTCGACGCAGCTGCCCTGGCGGTCGTGGCCGAGCAGGACGGCTACGGATACGACGTCCTTCGTCGACTTCGGGCCGGGGGCCTCGCGGATGTGGGAGACGCGTCGGTCTACGGAACCCTGCGCCGCTTGTACCGCGCCGGCGCGCTGACCTCCTACGTGATGCCCTCCGACGAGGGCCCGCACCGGCGCTACTACGGCATCACCGAGCGCGGGCGGGCCCAGCTAGCCGAGTCCCGAGTCGCCTGGGCCGACTTCGCCCGTGCGTTGACCTTGCTCCTCGAGTCCCACGTGGAGGTGACGGCGTGACCGATCGACCGAACGTTTCGCAGGAGGTGACCGCGTATCTCGCGGCCGTCTCCGAGGCGCTCAGCGACCTGCCCGAGGAGGAGCGGGACGATCTGCTTGCCGAGGTTGAGACGTCGCTCGTGGAAGCCGGTGGGCCCGTGGCTGCCCGGCTGGGGCCGCCGGACGAGTTCGCCGCCGAGCTGCGCGCCGCCGCGGGACTTCACCGCGAGCCCGAGGCGAGCCGATCGGAATCGCGACTTGTCGCGTGGCTGCGAAGGGCGGGAGCCGACCGGCGCATCGTTGCCGCCCGCCCCGTGCTCGCACGCCTGGCGCCGATCTGGTGGGCCATTCGCGGCTACGTGGTGGTCGCCGCGCTCGCCCTGCTCGTCGGCGCGACCTGGTCGACCTCGCACCCGCAGGTGCCCCGGCTCGGCACCGGCGCGACGGGTCTGTTCGCGATCGTCGTCGCGGTCGCCCTCTCGGTCCTCCTCGGGTTGCGCGGATTCCGAGGGCCGCTGTGGACGCTGGCCAACGTGGCCCTGGTGCTCGTGGCGCTGCCGGTGGCCCAGCACCTCGCCGAGCGCGCGCCGCAGCAGATCATCGTCGCGTACGTCCAGACCTCGGTCGTCGAGCCTCAGGGGCTCAGCTACGACATGGCACCGGTTCAGAACATCTACCCGTTTAGCCGGAGCGGCCGGCTCTTGCACGATGTCTTGCTCTACGACGGTCGCGGCTACCCGCTGGAGATCGGGCGGAACGCCCCGGACGCCGCCCGGAGGTACGTCCTCAACCGGGCCGGAAACCGCCTCTACAACACGTTCCCGATCCGGTATTTCGAGCCGGGGACCGCGGTCGTAGCTCACCCCGACGCGATCCCGCCGGTGCGGTTCCCGCGTCTCTTGACGGCGTCGCTGAGTGCTAAGCCTTGACGAGGCGCCCGACCGCAGCCATCAGCTCGTCGGTGCGTGCGGTGCGCTCGTCTCCCGAGCTGTCGGCGATGCAGTGGCGAACGTGGTCGTCCACGAGCCCGAGCGCCACGGCGTCGACGGCTTTGCGCACCGCGCTGACCTGGGTGAGGACGTCGATGCAGTAGCGGTCGTCCTCGATCATGCGCGCGATCCCGCGCACCTGGCCCTCCACGCGCGCGAGTCGCTTCAGCAGCTCGTCCTTGTTCTTGGCGTATCCGGTCACCCCGGAAGCGTATACCGGGGGCGGGTATCCACTCAGACCGTTTCGGCGCCCCAGTCCTCCGGCGGGACGTCGCGCACGTGGGTGGCGAACATCCAGCGGTGGCCTTCAAGATCCTCGGCGCGATACTGCCGGTCGCCGAACGGCTGGTCCTCGAGCTCGGACAGGATCGTCGCGCCTGCCGCTCTGGCGTGCGCGAAGTGCGCATCGACGTCCTCGACGTACACGTGGACGCCGTCGATCACGAACGCCGTCTCGTTCCACGCGCCACCGGCCTCCGTCTCGCGGAGGTGGAGTGGATTGACGTAGCCCGGCGGGCTGCCGAGCATGATCGCGCCGTCGCCCAGGCGGAGCTCGACGTGGGAGACCTTGCCGCTCTCTTCCGTATAGCGCAGCGTCTCCTCGAAGCCGAACGCGAGCGCGAGCCAGTCTGCCGCTGCGCCCGCGTCCTCGTAGGAGATCATCGGCGTGACGGCGGGCAGGCTCATGCCTGGCGCAGCGTACCCCCGAGTTTGTGGCTCAGAGCCACAAACTCAGTTGTGCCCGGGGAAAAGCCTCCGTTCGGGACAGGGCTCCGTGTCCGCACGAGACGGTGAAAGTGTCACAAAAGAGAGGTAGTGGCTCAGAGCCACAAACTCAGACGTGTCAGGCGCGGACGAGGGGCTTGTACTTGATGCGGTGCGGTTCGAGAGCCTCCGGGCCGCGGGTTTCCTTAACCCACTCGGCGTACTCGGCCCAGTCGCCTTCGAACCACGTGGTCTGCGAGTCGCCCTCGAACGCCAGGATGTGCGTCGCCACGCGATCGAGGAACCAGCGGTCGTGCGTGATCACCACCGCGCAGCCGGCGAAGTCGAGGAGGGCTTCCTCGAGCGCGCGCAAGGTGTCGACGTCCAGGTCGTTCGTCGGCTCGTCGAGCAGCAGCACGTTGCCGCCGCTCCGCAGCAGCTTCGCGAGATGGACGCGGTTGCGCTCGCCGCCGGACAGGTCGCTGACGCGCTTCTGCTGATCCGAGCCCTTGAAGTTGAACCACGACGTGTACTGCCGCGAGTTCACCTCGCGCTTGCCGAGTTCGATCGTGTCGTGCCCGCCCGAGATCTCCTTCCAGACCGTGCTCGCGGGGTCGAGGTCTGCACGCGACTGGTCGACGTATGCGAGCTGGACGGTGTCGCCCACTCGCAGCACGCCCGAATCGGGCTGTTCCTCGCCGACGATCCCGCCGGGTGGGAGCGAGAAGGACATGTCCTCGACGAGGAGCCGGTCGCCGAAGCCCTTCGCCACGTCCTCGGCCTGGACGACGACGTCTCCGAGCCGAGGCCCGGGCGGGATGTGGATCTCGACCTTGTCGAGCTTCACGCTCTGCTCCTGCGCGTACAGCTTCTCGTACGCGCCGAGACGCGCCTTCGACTTTGCGTGCCGTGCGCGCGGGCTCATGCGCACCCATTCGAGCTCGCGCGCGAGCGTGCGACGGCGCGCCGACTCGGTCTTCTCCTCGATCGCGAGCCGCTGCTGCTTCTGCTCGAGCCACGACGAGTAGTTGCCCTGGAACGGCAGGCCCTTGCCGCGGTCGAGCTCGAGGATCCAGCCGGCGACGTTGTCGAGGAAGTACCGGTCGTGCGTGATCGCGACGACCGTGCCCGTGTAGTCGTCGAGGAAGCGCTCGAGCCAGGCGACCGACTCCGCGTCGAGGTGGTTCGTCGGCTCGTCCAGAAGGAGCAGGTCCGGATGGGACAGGAGCGTGCGGCACAGCGCGACCCGCCGCCGCTCGCCGCCGGAGAGCGTCGTGACGTCGCGGTCGCCCTCGGGGAGCCGCAGCGCGTCCATCGCGTGGTCGAGCTGGGCGTCGAGGTTCCAGATGTCGAGCTTGTCGATCTGCTCCTGGACCTTGCCCTGCTCGACGAGCAGCGCGTCGAAGTCGGCGTCCGGCTCCGCGAACGCCGCCGAGACGGCGTTGAAGCGGTCGTGAAGGTCGCGCAGCGGGCGCACGCCGTCCTCGACGTTGCCGCGCACGTCCTTCGCAGGGTCGAGCTCGGGCTCCTGCGGAACCCAGCCGACGCTGCGGCCCGCGGCGAGCTCGGCGCTGCCGCTCGAGGTCTCCTCGACGCCGGCCATGATCCGAAGCAGCGTGGACTTGCCGGCGCCGTTCGGCCCGATCACGCCGATCTTCGCGCCCGGGAGGAACGCAAGCGTGATGTCGTCCAGGACCTTGCGCTCCGGCCCGTAGAACTTCGACGCCCGGATCATCGTGAAGACGTAGTCGCTCATCGGCTCGCCAGGGTAGCGGCAGGCTGACGAGCCCCGGGTACGATTGGATCCATGGCGGTTACGGCCAAGCCGAAGCTCGACGCGCAGAAGCTGCGTGCCGACTTCCCCATCTTCGAGCAGCTCGTCCACGG
>JAWVDL010000280.1:0-4288 GCA_033857355.1 Gaiellaceae bacterium
GCGCGTGGGGCCCGAGCGGGCGCATGAGCTCCTCGCCGCGCGGGATCCCGCGGCCGCCGCGGCAGTCCATCCGAACGACCGGCGCCGCGTCGTCCGGGCGCTCGAGCTCCTGGACGTCGGCGCGTCGCTGCATCCCACCGAGGCCCGGCTCTGGAGCGAGAGCGCCCGGCACCCAACCGTCGTGTTCGGCCTCGACGTCCCGCGCGAGATGCTTGACGAGCGGATCCGCGCTCGAGCGCACGCGATGGTCGAAGCAGGCGTCATCGACGAGGTGCGGCGGGCCCTTGCGGCTCCGATCTCCTCCACCGCGAGCAGGGCGCTCGGGCTGCGGGAGCTGGCGGAGCTCCCCGAGGAAGACGCGCTCGAGGCGCTCGTTGCCCGGACGCAGCGTTACGCTGCGTACCAGCGCAAGTGGATGCGCCGGATCCCGGGCCTTGTTAGCGTCGCCGCGGATCGTCCCGCGGACGAGGTGGCGGATGAGCTTCTCGAAGTGGCACGCGCTCGGCAACACCTACCTGCTGGCAGAGCGCGGTGAGCTCGGCGGCGCGCTGACGCCCGAACGAGTCCGCGAAACCTGCGGCGGGCGGGCCGACGGCGTGCTCGAGGTGATCTCGGTGGACGGCGACACGGCCGAGATCTCGATCTGGAACCCCGATGGGTCGACCGCGGAGCTCTCCGGCAACGGCACGAGGATCGCGGCCCGGTGGCTGGCCGAGCGAACGGGCGCCAGCGAGGTCCGGATCCGCGTAGGCGACCGCGAGGTGCGCGCCCGCATGCTTGGTGGGCCCGACGTCGAGACAAGTCTCGGGCCGGTGGAGGTGGGGGAGATCGAGACGCTCGACCTCGGCTCGGAGCTGGTGGAGCTGACGCCGGTCTCCGTCGGGAACCCGCACGCAGTGATCCGCCGCGAGCCCGAGCGCGCCGAGTTGCTCCGCATCGGGCCGCTGGTGGAGACGCACGCCCGCTTTCCGGAGCGGACCAACGTCCAGCTCGTCCGCGTCGACGGACTCCACGACCTGACGGTCGGGGTGTGGGAGCGCGGCGCCGGCGAGACGAGCGCCTCCGGAACCAGTGCCGTCGCCTCGGCCGCGGCGGCGGTCGCGAACGGCTGGAGCGAGTCGCCGATCGCGGTACACATGCCGGGCGGCGACCTGACGGTGACGCTCGACGCGGAGAACCGGGCGACGCTCGTGGGCCCGGCGGAGCGGCTCGCCTAAGAGCCCACGCCGAACTCGCGCAGCGCGTCGTTCAAGCTCGTGCGCAGGTCGGTCGACTCGCTGCGCGTCCCGATGATCAACGCGCAGGCGAGCTGATACGTCCCCGAGGGAAACTCGCGCGGCCTCGTCCCCGGAACGACGACCGAGCGGGGCGGCACGTAGCCCCTGTGTTCGACCGGCTCGGCTCCGGTGACGTCGATGATCGGCACCGATGCGGTGAGCGAGACGTTCGGCGCCAACACGGCCTGCTCGCCGACGACTACGCCTTCCGTGAGGATGCACCGCGAACCGATGAACGCCCCGTCCTCGACGATCACAGGACGTGCGCCGCGTGGCTCGAGCACGCCGCCGATGCCCACGCCGCCGGCAAGATGGACGTCGGCGCCGATCTGCGCTCCCGATCCGACGGTCGCCCAGGTGTCCACCATGGTGTTCGGCCCGACCCACGCACCGATGTTCACGTAGCTCGGCATCATCACGACGCCCCGTGAGAGGAAGGCTCCGTAGCGCGCGACCGCCGGCGGGACGACGCGCACGCCGAGCGACTCGTAGTCGCGCTTGAGGGGGATCTTGTCGTGGTACTCGAACGGCCCGACCTCCATCGGCTCCATCTGCCGCAGCCGGAAGTATCCGAGGATCGCTTCCTGCGCCTCCTCGTTCACCCGCCACTCGCCGTCGACGCGCTCGGCGACGCGCGTCTCGCCGCGATCCAGCGCTGCTACGACCTCCTCGACGCGGCCCGGCTCCACTAGAGCGCTTCCTCGAGGATCTCCACGGCGCGGCGGCACTCCGCCTCGGTCGGGACGAGCGCCATGCGCCAGTATCCCTCGCCCGCTGAGCCGAAGAAGGATCCGGGCGAGACGATCAGGCCCTGCTCGAGCAATCGCTCGGCGAACTCCTCCGAGCCGCCTCCGCCGGGCACCTCGAGCCAGAGGTACATCGTGGCCTCGCTCCCGGCGACGCGGATTCCCTTCCGCCGGAGCACGCCGAGCAGGATCTCGCGCTTGCGCCTGTAGATCTCGCGTGTGCGCTCGACGTGCTCCTCGTCGCTCCAGGCCGCGATCGACGCGTGCTGGACGAACTCCTGCGGGGCCGTGCCGGCCGTGGGCCTGAACTGCTTGAGCGCCGCGATCAGCTCCGGCGCCGCTGCGACGAAGCCCGAGCGGTACCCGGTCATCGAGGAGCGTTTGCTCAGCGTGTTGAAGACCGCGACGTTTCTCCGGTCGGCGACTTCGAGCGCGGAGTGGGGCGGAGCGTCGAACCACAGCTCGGTGTACGCCTCGTCCGAGGCGACGAGGAAGTCGTGCTCGACTGCAAGCCGCGAGAGGCGTTCGAGAAACGCGAGCGGAGCAACTGCGCCGGTCGGGTTGTTCGGATAGTTGATCCAGAAGATTGCGGTCCGGGCGAGGGTGTTCTCGTCGAGAGTGTCGAGGTCGGGCAGGAAGCCGTTCGCCTCGAGCAGCGGCAGGCGCCGCACCTCGGCGCCGGCAAAGGCCGCGCCGCGGTCGGGGACCGGATAGCCCGGCTCCGTCGTGAGCACCAGGCGCTTGTCGCCAGTGAGATCGACGACCTGTGCGAGGCTGAAGATCGCCTCCTTGCTGCCGTAGGTGGGGACGATCTCTGTGTCCGGATCGAGCTCGACGCCGAAGCGGCGACCACACCACCCGGCAACCGCTTGCCGCAGCTCCGGCAGGCCCTCGGCGAGCGGATAGGTCGAGGTCTCCGTCAACGAGTCGACGAGCGCCGTGCGGATCAGCGGATCGGTGGCCTCGCGCGGGTCGCCCTTGCCGAAGTCGATCAGCTCGACGCCCGCCGCCGCGAGCCGCCGCTTCGCCTGGTCGAGCTTGACGAACGGATACTCGCCGGTCGCGGTGAGGACGGGGGAGAGGCGCATGCGGCCTAGACGCTACCGCCGGCGAAGCGTGCGAGGGCCTCGTAGCTGCGCACGAGCTCGGCCACGTCTACGCGCTCGTCGCGCCGGTGTGCGTATCTCGTCGCGCCCGGACCGAAGTTGACGGCGTCGAGGCCCCGCGCCGCGAACTCCGCGACCGGTGTCCACGCTTGCTTGGCCTCGAGCGCGAAGTCCCCCGCGGCCCGCAGGCGATTGACGAGTGGCGTGTCTGCCGCGACGTGCGCCGGGGGCGAGTTGGCCAGGTCCTCCAGCATCGCCTCGCCGGTGAGCTCGCGCAGGCGCTTCTCCGCGTCCGCGGTCGTGCGGTTCGGCGCGTAGCGGTAGTTGACTTCCGCCTCAGCCCGGTCCGGTACGACATTCTGGGCGATGCCGCCGCGAATCCCCACCACGCTCACGACCTCGCGGAAGACGAGTCCCTCCACCTCGACATCGAGCGGCTGGAGCGCGGCAAGCTCGGCGAGTCCGCGAATCGCGCGGTGGATCGCGTTGTCGCCGAGCCAGGGCCGTGCCGAGTGGGCGCTGGTGCCCGTGTAGACCAGGCGTGCGTTGAGGTTGCCGAGGCAGCCCGCCTGAACCGTGTTGTCCGTCGGCTCCATCATCACGACCAGCTCCGCCTCAGCGATCTCGGGACAGTCTTCGAAGAACTGGGGCAGCGGGCTTTCCCCGGCAGCGAGCTCCTCGCGCGTGAAAAGCAGGTAGGCGAGATCGAGCTCGGGCTCCGTAAGCGTCCGCGCAAGCTCGATCATCACCGCGAGCCCGCCCTTCATGTCGCTAGCGCCAAGGCCGACGACCACACCGTCCTCGCGCCGGCCCGGGAAGTTGTCCTGCGCGGGCACCGTGTCGAGATGACCCGCCAGAACGACGAGCGGACGCCCGGCGCGGCGGCGCCCCGCGAACAGGACATCGCCGTTGGCGTAGATGCGCGGCAGCTCGATCGCATCGGCGACGTACGCGGCGATCTCCGCCTCGCCGCGGCTCGGCGAGTGGATGTTCACGAGCTCCAGGGCACGCTGCGCGAGTCGTTCGGCCGGCACGACCCGATTCTGACTGCGAGCGCGTAATCTTCGCTCGTGATGGAGCGCTCCAACGACCCCGCCCCCGAGCGCGGGTTCATCGTTGCAGTGATCCCACAAGGCGTCGACGCCGACGAGGAGCTCGG
>JAWVDL010000281.1:0-6252 GCA_033857355.1 Gaiellaceae bacterium
GATGGCCCTCGCCGCAGAGCCGGTAGCAGACCTCGCCGGGGTGGTGCATCAGCGCGTCCACGACTCCGTGCTCGCTGAGCAGCGCGAGCGTCCGGTAGACGGTGGCGAGTCCCACGGCGCGGCCACGCGTGACGAGCTCCGCGTGGATCTCCTGCGCCGTCGCGTCGTTCGGCTCGGCGGTCAGGGCCTCCAGGACGGCCAGCCGCTGCCGGGTGGAACGCACGCCATGTCGGGCGAGGAGGGTTTGCGCCGCGGTTGGCATGGACGTAGGGTACAGGAGATGAGAATGAAAACCATTATCGTTCTACTCACGCTTCTCCTGTGCGGTGCCGCGTGCGGGGCGAAAACGTCGAGCTCGGGCAGCAGGCACGTAGTGGCCGCGTTCTATCCGCTTGCCTACGCGGCGCAGCAGCTCGGCGGGCCGACGGTCGACGTCAGGAATCTGACTCCTCCGGGCGTGGAGCCCCACGACCTCGAGGCGACGCCGCAGGACGTCCAGGCCATCCATTCGGCCGACCTCGTCCTCCTGCTCGGACACGGCTTCCAGCCACAGCTCGAGGACGCAGCGGGACGTGGCAAGAAGGTCGTGTGGCTGCTCGACACGCCCGGGCTCCACCGCTTCGACAACGGCGATCCGCACGTCTGGCTCGATCCGGCGCGTTATGCCCTGATCGTCAGGCGGATCGGCCGGGCGCTCGGCCGTCCGCAGGCGGCGGCGCGGTTCGAGTCTCGCCTCCGCGTGCTGGACGGCGAATACCGAGGCGGGCTGGCGCACTGCGCGCGGCACGAGATCGTCACGAGCCACGAGGCATTCGCGTATCTCGGACAGCGCTACGGCCTCCGGCAGGTCGCGATTACCGGGCTGACCCCCGAGGCGGAACCGGCGCCGAAGGACCTCCAGCGCGTCGTGGAGCTCGTCCGCCGCACGCACGCCACGACGATCTTCTTCGAGACACTCGTCTCCCCGCGGATCGCGGACACCGTCGCCCGCGAGACACACGCGAAGACCGCCGTCCTCGATCCGATCGAGGGGATCACCGCCGCGGCGGCGAAGCACGGCGCGGACTACTTCACGGTCATGCGCGCGAACCTGCGCGCTCTCCGAGGAGCGCTCGGATGCCGGTAGTCGACCTGAAGGACGTCGACTTCGCCTACCCCGGCGGGCCGCCGGTGCTCCGCGACGTCACGCTCGGCGTCGAGCAGGGCGAGTTCGTCGCCGTCGCAGGCCCGAACGGCGGCGGCAAGACGACGCTGCTGCGGATCCTGCTCGGGCTCGAGCGCCCTCGACGGGGAACCGCAAGGCTCTTCGGCGAGCCGGCCGCCGGACTGCGGGGACGGTCGCGGATCGGCTACCTCGCCCAGCGCGCCCAGCTCGGGATCGAGTCGCCGGTGACCGTGCGTGAGGTCGTCGCCGCCGGCCGCGTTCCCCGGGGTCGGCTGGTCGGGCCGCTACGCGCCGCGGATCGCGCGCAGGTGGAGCTCGCCGTCGAGCGCGTCGGGCTCGCGGACCGCGCCTCCGCGCCGCTGTCCACGCTCTCGGGCGGCCAGCAGCAGCGCGCGTTCATCGCGAAGGCGCTCGCGGGCGAGCCTGAGCTGCTCGTCCTTGACGAGCCCACGGCCGGCGTCGACGTGGACGCGCAAGACGCGCTCGCATCGCTGCTCGAGGAGCTGCACCGGGACCTGCGCGTGACGATCTTGTTCGTCTCGCACGAGTTCGGCGCGGTCGAGCGCTTCGTCGACCGGCTCGTGCTCGTCCGCGGCGGCATCGTCTTCGACGGCGATCCGGCCGCGCTTCCGGCCCACTGGCACGACCCTTCGCATGTCCATCCTTGACGCGGACTTCATGCGGCTTGCGTTCGCGACCGGCGCGGTCGTGGGCGTGCTCGCGCCCGCGGTCGGCTTCTTCCTCGTCCAGCGCCGGATGAGCCTGATCGGGGACGGGATCGGGCACGTCGCGTTCGCCGGCGTGGCGGCCGGCTACCTGCTCGGGATCTCGCCGGTCGCGACGGCGCTCGTGGCCTCGGTCGGCGGCGCGGTGGCGATCGAGTGGCTGCGCACACGGCGCCGCGCCGCCGGCGACCAGGCGCTGGCGCTGCTCTTCTACACGGGCATCGCGGCCGGGGTCGTGCTCATCTCCGCGGCAGGCGCACTGAACGCCAACCTGTTCGCGTTCCTGTTCGGCTCGATCCTCACCGTCACGCGCGGCGACCTGCTGCTCGTGAGCGTGCTCGGCGTGGTCGGACTCGCGCTGATCGCGGCGTTCTACCGCGCGCTCATCGCGGCTGCGCTCGACGAGGAGGGCGCGCGGGTCAGCGGCGTGCCCGTGGGCCTGCTGAACGTCCTCCTCGCAGCTCTCGCCGGCGTGACGATCGCGGTCTCGATGCGAATCGTCGGGATCTTGCTGATCGCCGCGCTGATGGTGCTGCCGGTGATCGCCGCGAGCCGTGTGGCGTGGAGCATCCGCTCGAACATGCTGATCGCGATCGGCATCGGCCTGGGCTCGGTCTTCGTGGGCCTGACCGCCGCGTACTACGCCAACCTGGCGCCGGGCGGCGCGATCGTGCTCGTCGCGGCGGGCGCCTACGTCGTGACAAGCGTCGCGGCGGCGTTCCGCTAGCCATGCGGGCCGCTACCCTCGGGCACATCCGCTTGCTCGCGATAGCCACCGTCGCGCTCGTCCTTGCCGCGGGCGCCGCAGCCGACGGCGATCCGGCCAGCGACACGCTCTACCAGGCGAACGCCTACGTCCCCTATCCGGCGCCGCCGCCGGCCGACGTGACCACGCTGAAGCAGGCGATCGCGCACGCATATTCGCGCGGCTACCGCGTGAAGGTCGCCGTGATCGCGACGCGGGTCGACCTGGGAGCGGTCCCCGAGCTCTTCGGCAAGCCCGACCAGTACGCGAGCTTCCTCGGGTCCGAGCTGCGCGGGTTCTACATCGGGCCGTTGCTCATCGTCATGCCGGCCGGCTTCGGGATCTACGACGGAGGCCGCCCGACCGCTGCGGAGGAGCACGTCCTCTCGACCATGTCGGTGCGCGGCTCGACGGCGTCGGCGTTGACACAGACTGCCGCAGCGGCCGTCACGAAGCTGACCGCGAGTGGGGCCTTGCGCTCGAAGGACATCCTCGCCCCGGTCGTCTACGCGGTCGCCTCGGTCGGTCGCCGTGGCGCGGCGGTGAGCATCCGCTTCCAGCTGGTCGACGATAGCGGCAGGAGCCGGGTGACCGTGCGGATCTCCGCGGGCAGCCGGCAGGTCGCGCTGCTCAAGACACGTCTAAGGCCGACCGACGCCTTCAAGCTCGCGATCCTGAAGTGGACGGCTCCCAAGACCGCTCCGCGGAACCTGCGCTTCTGCGCGGTCGGGACCGACGGGGCCGGGAACACGAGCCGCGCGAGCTGCGCGCCGCTGACGCTCAGGTAACCGCGGCCCTCGCTGCTACAAGAGATCGCATGCGCATCCAGCTCGTTCCCGACACAGGCCGCCACGAGTTCCTCGACCTGCCCTGGCGCACGCCGCTCGAGGAATGGGATCCGTCGCTCCTGACCGTCGTCGATCGCGGGATCAGCCGCCACGTCGTCCGGTTCGTCGAGCGCGGTGGCGGGCTGTACGCGCTCAAGGAGATCAACGACCGGCTCGCACACAAGGAATACCGGCTGCTGCGCTCGCTGCGGCGGGAAGGGCTCCCTGCCGTCGAGGGCGTCGGCGTCGTGAGCGACCGCCCGGACCTCGACGCCATCCTCATCACCCGCCACCTCGACTACTCGCTGCCGTACCGGCTGATGCTCGCAAGCCGACCCGTCGCGGAGGTGCGCGACCGCCTGCCGACCGCGCTCGCCGACCTGCTCGTGCGCCTCCACCTGACCGGATTCTTCTGGGGCGACTGCTCCCTTTCCAACACGCTGTTCGCCCGAGACGCCGGCGCACTTGCCGCGTACGTCGTCGACGTCGAGACCGCGGAGCATCACGACCAGCTCACCGACGGGCAGCGCTCGTACGACCTCGACATCGCCGAGGAGAACCTGATCGGCGAGTTCTACGACCTGAGCGCCGAGCTCGGCGACGAGGAGCTCGGCGATCCCGAGGAGATGGCGAGCACCGTTCGCGGCGATTACGACCGCCTGTGGGAAGACCTGACCGCCGAGGAGGAGTTCGAGATCGGGGAGCCTGCGCGGCTCGTCCAGCGGCTCGAGCGCCTGAACGAGCGGGGCTTCGACGTCGAGGAGGTCGAGCTCGACGCGACTCCGAGCGGCTACCGGCTGCGAGTCCGGCCGCAGGTCGTCGAGCCGGGACACCACCGGCGCCGGCTCCAGCGACTCACTGGGCTGGACGCGCAGGAGAACCAGGCCCGCAGGCTGCTCGAGGACATCGGCGCGTACCGCGAGTCGCTCGAGGCGGCCGGCCAGCAGCCCGTCTCGGATGCCGCCGTCGCCGGTCGCTGGCTCACCGAGGTGTTCGAGCCCGCCGTCGCGAGCGTTCCATCCGACCTACGCGGGAAGCGAGCGGCGGCCGAGCTCTACCACGAGCTGCTCGACCACCGCTGGCATCTGTCTCAGCTCGAAGGCCGCGACGTGCCGATCGACGAGGCGATCGCCTCCTACCTCGGCACGGTGCTGACGGAGTTGCCGGACGAGCGCACCGCGATCGTCCGGCCCTCCGACATTCCTAGGTGACCGTTGCGGCCGGCGCGCTCTCGGGCGGAGGAGACTCGGTCGAGCCGTCGGCGCGAGCGTCCTCCCTGATCTTCGACTTCGGTCGCATCCCGAAGAGGTAGACGAGCCCGACTCCAGCCACCACCGCGCAGGAGATGGGGACGAGCCAGCGGTCGAGGAAGAGACTCCCCCAGAAGCCGGCGCCGTGCGGGGACTTGATCGAGAGGATCACGACCGCCGCGACCCCGTATGCAAACGCCGTCGCGTTGACGAGCCAACCGGCCGACCCCAGCTGATACGCCCCGGCCGGCTTCCAGCCGCGCGACCTGGCGATGAGGGCGCCGAGCACCACGATCTGGAACGAGATGTAGATCCCCACGACCGCGAACGTGATGATCCGCGCCACCGTCGCGGTCGGCATCAACGCGATCACCGCCGGAATCACCGCTGCAACCGCAACGGCTCCCGGGGGCATGTGGAAGCGCGGGGAGACAGTCGAGAGCGACCGCGAGCCGAAGATCATCCCGTCGCGTGCGTACGAGAAGATCAGCCGGATCGCGGCGGCCTGGATCGCGAGCGTGCAGGAGACGAACGCGATCACGACCATGCCAAGGGCGAGCTTGCCGCCCCAATGGCCGAGGGAGGCGTCGATCACCGCGACGATCGGGTTCGCGTTCTTCCCGGTGATCACGTCGCGGAAGCTCGGCACGGCCAGGATGTAGGAGAGCGTGATGAAGAACGCCGTGGCGCCACCGACCAGGAGCGTCAGCGACATCGCGCGCGGGATCTTGCGGCTCGGGTTCACGACCTCCTCGGCGACGTCCCCGCAGGCCTCGAACCCGTAGAAGATCCAGACGCTGAAGAGCGCCGCGGCGAGGAAGGCTCCGATGTATCCACCCGAGCCCGCTCCCGCGGTGTGGAAGATCGTGCCGAGACCGTGATGGCGCTCGTTGACGAGGAAGATGATCCCGAACACGATCGTCCCCAGCATCTCGGCCGCGAGACCGAAGAGTGCGATGCGGGCGAGGTTGCGCACTCCCGTCAGGTTGATCAGCGCGGCGAGCCCGATGATCGCGATCGCGATGAGCTTGGTCTCGTTCTCGGTCGGCGTGAAGCCGAAGAGGGCTCCGACGTACGACGCCGCTCCGAAGGCAACGGCGGCGATCGTCACGAGCAGCGCCCAGGCGTAGAACCAACCCGCGAACCACGCGTACCGCTCGCCCACCAGCCGCTTCGACCACTGGTAGATCCCGCCTGCGATCGGGTACTCCGACACGATCTCCGAGAAGGTCAGGACGACGAGCATCTGGCCCGCCACGACCAGCGGAATCGTCCAGATCATCGCCGGACCGGCGGTCGCGAGCCCGAAGGCGAAGAGCGTGTACACGCCGACGACGGGCGAGAGGTAGGTGAAGCCGAGCGAGAAGTTGCTCCACAGGCCGAGCGCTCGCGTCAGCTGCTGTCGGTAACCGAACGACGCGAGCTGCGCCGCATCTGCTCGACTCTGATCAGCCTCCATGCGTCCTCCTTGGTTATGCGCGGGGACCCCTGGACCGGCCGAGCGACGCTACAACGCCGCGACTGGGAACTCAAGGCGCCG
>JAWVDL010000282.1:0-4052 GCA_033857355.1 Gaiellaceae bacterium
CCTTCCGCGGACACGACGTCGATCTGAAGGCGCCGTGGAAGCGCGTCAAGCTGATCGACGCGCTCGAGCAGCAGGGCCTCTGGACGCGCGACGAGGCCGACCTGCGCGCGCGCCTCGAGCAGCGTCAGGTCGAGACGAAGCACGACAAGACCTGGGCGCAGCTCGTCGACCACGCGCTGACGTCGTTCGTCGAGCCGACGCTGATCGAGCCCACGATCCTGCACGACTATCCCATTGAGCTCTCGCCGTTCGCGCGCACCACCGACGACGATCCGGCGATCACCGAGCGCTTCGAGTTCTTCGTCGGCGGGATGGAGCTCGGCAACGCCTTCAGCGAGCTCAACGACGCCGAGGAGCAGGCGGAGCGGTTCGCGATGCAGGCATCCGAGGAGGCCGCGGGGGCGGTCGAGGCGGAGCCGGGCGATCCGGATTTCGTCGAGGCGCTCTCGTACGGGATGCCGCCGACCGGAGGGCTGGGCATCGGCGTGGACCGGCTGGCGATGGTCCTCGGTGGCAAGGATACGATCCGCGACGTGATCCTCTTTCCAGCCTTGCGCAGCAAGGACTAGCCGGCCCCACTCACGATGGGCAGCCGATCTGCCGAAAAGAGGTACGTGGCGGCCGACCTTCGGAGGACCTCCCAATTCGCACGCTCGCGTCGCGGCGTGCTCGCTCTGGCGATCCTTTTCGGCCTGTTCGCGTTGGCGACCCTCCCGGCCCGCCGTTACGAGGCGGATGCGCTGCTGCTCGCCCGCGGCAGCAACGTCGCCGAGCTGGCGCGGAGCTACGCCGAGGAGATCGTCCATCCGAGCTTCCTCGCGGCGATCCGTCCACGCATCCGGCCGATCGACGGGCATCGGCTCAGCGACGAAAAGCTTCGAGCCTCGATCTCGGCACGCAGCGTCGACAGCGCCGGACTCGTCCATGTGACTGCACGGGCCGACTCCGCCGAGGGGGCCGAGGCGCTCGCGAACGACGTCGCGGTCGCATTTGGCGTCGCCGTCAAGCAGGAGGCCCAGCAGCACGAGGCCTCCGTTCGTGACGAGCTCCGCTTCCGAGTCGCTCAAAGAACGCGTGAGATCTCGCGCCTGCGTACAGGCGGAACGACCGCCGTCGGCTCCGAACGGCTGTCGGAGCTCGAGGCGGAACGCAAGGCGCTGGACGATCAGCTCGCGAAGGCCTCCGTGCTAGGAGCTCGCCAGAGCGTCGGACCGGTGCTCGTCGCGGCTCCGCGCGCAGCGCTCGAGCCGCTGCTGCCCCCACTCCTTCGGCGCCTCTTCGAGGGGCTGCTCCTCGGGGCCGTGGTCGGTCTCGCAGTACGCAGGCTCCTGGCCTTCGGTGCGCGTGGCGAGCGCCGTGCGCGGCGGGTGCCCGTTCCCCACGAGGCGGCAGCGGTCGCGCCGCCGAGCCCGGACCTCGATTGGCAGCTCTTCGATGATCTGAAGCCGGTCGCGCGTACCGCCCGTCCCGATCCTGGACTCGCACGCAAGCCCGCGCCCAAGCCCGAGCCGGAGTCGCCCCCGCAGCCGGTCGTGCGCGCGATGGCTCCGCCGCCCCGGCCGGTCGCTCACGCTACGCTCTCCCTCGTCGCCGATCCACCCCTTCCCCCGGCAGATCCCCCCGTCGTTCCGGAGCCGGTTCCAGCTCCCGTCGCGCTCCTGCCGCGCCAGGCGGACATGCTCGAGCTCTCGGAGCTCGAGCGGCTGGTCGCCGCGCATCCGGCGTCCGACCCTTACCTGCAAGAAGAGCGACACGCCCTGCTCGTCTCGCTGCGTGGCTACACCGCCCTGGACGGCGTGATTCCGACGCGGTTCCATTCGCTCGTCCACGAGTCTTTCGGCGACCTGCTCCGCATCGGCTCGGCTGTCGGCGTGAGCGGTTGACCACTGCCGCGAACGTGCCGTTCGGGCTCGAAAGCGGCTACCGTGTTCTGCGACGAACCGGCAGGTCCGCCGCGTCGAAGGTCGGGCCAGAAGGAACTCGTCGCCGCCGCGGAGAAAGGCTGAACGCACAATGAGGTCCGAGGGAATCGAGACGCTGAAAGCGGTCGCGAGACGATCTGCCTGGATCGTCGCGCTGCTCGTCCTGCTCGGGATCGCGGCGCTGAGCTTCCTTCGTCAACATCAGGGGCCGTCGTACGAGGCCGGCGCGCAGGTTGTGCTGTCGCCGGTCGACCTCGGCGCCGCGGTCTCCGGCTTCCAGGGCTATGTCGATCCGGACGTCTTGAACCAGACCGAGGAAGCGCTCGCGAACTCGGCGCAGCTCTTCAATCGCGCTGCGGCCGTGAATCACGGCGCGCTGGGCTCCGGCGACGATCTGCAGTCCGCGACGAGCGTGTCGAAGAACGGCGGGACGGTGACCTTCACCGCGACGGGTGTCGATCCTGGGCGCACGGTCAAGATCGCGAATGCCGTCGCATCCGTGTACCCGCGCTGGCGCGCCGACGTTTCCAGTGCCGCGATCACGCAGGCCATCCGTCAGGTCGAGAATCAGCTCAGGACGACCACCCCGCGCGATCCGAGCCTCGTCGACCTCTTGAACAAACTGAAGGTTGCGAAGACGGCGACGGGCGGGAACGTCCTGCTGGTCGAGCGCGCCACCAGCGCGACCAAGACACGGCCCCGGCCCCTACGCGACGCGCTGCTCGGTGCCTTCATAGGACTCTTCTTCGGGCTCATCCTCGTCGCCGCGCGGGAGGCGATCGACACGCGCGTCCGTTCGGAGGGGGAGGTCGAGGAGATCCTCAACGCGCCGCTCGTGGGCTCGGTCGAGACGCTTCCGCGCCGAGCGGGCCTCGTTGCGATAGGGCGCCACCGCGAGCGCTTCGGGGACATGTACGCCCTGCTCGCGGCGAACCTTGCGCAAACCGCCGTGGACGGCGAGACGATCATCATCGCAGTGACGAGCGCGACCGCCGAAGAGGGCAAGACCACGACGGCATCGAACCTCGCCGCCGCGCTTGCCACACGCAGCGCCAACGTCGTGCTGATCGACCTCGACAGTCGTAAGCCGTCGCTCGGCAAGCTCTTCCACATCCCGCTCGACGCGCCCGGCGTCGACGAGATCGTCGGGCGCAACATGCGCCCCGAGGATGCGCTGTGGGCGGTCTCGTTGAACGGACAGGGACCGATCGTCTATCCCGCGAAAGGCCAGACCGCTCCGAGCGGGCGCGCCGCTGAGATATTGAATGGCGGCTCGAACCAGGGATCCCTGCGGGTGCTTCCGATCGGAGCGACCGGGATGCCTGGAGGTCTCGCGGGCCGCACGCCCGGGCTGCGCACGCTGCTCGCGTCGTTGTCCGAGAACGCGGACTTCATCGTCCTCGACACGCCTCCCGCGCTCGCGATGCCCGAGATGACCGAGATCTCGGAGCTCGTCGACACCGTCCTGATCGTCGTCCGGCATGGACGCGTCTCTCGCCGGAGTCTCGCGGCCCTGACGCGCATCCGCCGCAACTGGCGGAGCGCCGACGTCGCCGCGGTCCTCGTCGGCACGCCGCGGCACGACGAGGGGTACGCCTACTACTCGAGGTCGTGAGCCGATGCGGCGAGTGACGTCGCTCCCGCCAATCGAGCTCGCAACGGTCGCGCTCGGCGCGTTGCTCACGCTCGTCACGGTGATGTTCGTCAACCGGTACGGCACCGGTCTCGGTCTTGCCGCACCGCTCGGAGCGATCTTGTTCGTGGCGCTCGTGGCCGCGTTCGTCTTCAGGCCGCACGCGGCGGTTGCGGTGACGATCGCGTACTTCGCATTCCTGCCGGCGCTGCGGATCTTCGGCAGCCAGATGCTCGGTGCGACGAAGGACGTCATCACCCTCGCCGCGGTTGCGGCGGCGGCGGTCGTCCTGGTCGAGCGGCGCGCCGGCCGCCGCGGCTGGGCGGCGGACCGGCCGGTGCTCATCCTCGTGGCCTTCCTGTTTGGCCTGTACCTCGTGAACATTGGCGGCAATCTGTCCGGCGAGAGCGGGTACAACCTCGCCTGGTTCCACGGCGTGCGCCTCTTCGCCGAGCCGCTCTTCCTCCTGGTCGTCGGGCTCGCCCTGCCAAACCCGG
>JAWVDL010000283.1:0-7162 GCA_033857355.1 Gaiellaceae bacterium
TCCACGTCGGCCTGCGCGAAGGTGCGGATCATGATCGCGTCGAGATAGCGGGATAGCACCCGCGCGGTGTCCTTCACGGTCTCGCCGCGGCCGAGCTGGAGATCGCCTGCGGAGAGGTAGAGGCCGACCCCGCCGAGCTGGTACATCCCGACCTCGAACGAGACGCGGGTCCGCGTGGAGGGCTTCTGGAAGATCATCCCGAGTGTGCGGCCGGGGAGGAGCGCGTGTGGCTCGCGGGCGGCCTGCAGCTGCTTCAGCTCGTCGGCGAGGTCGAGTGCCTGCACCAGCTCGTCGGCGCTCCAGTCGGCGACGCGGGTGAAGTCCCTGCCCTTGAGCTCGTCGGCGACCGCGATCACGGCGGGAGCTTAGCTCCGGGCGTGGTCGTGGCCCTGGCCCTGCGGGCCACGACCGGGGGTCAGACCCCGGACGTGGCCGGTGAGCCGGGCGCTTGCCCTGCGGGACACGGCTCGGTGCCAGACCCCGGGACGTGTCCGGCCGCTCGGAAAGGGCGCTGCTGAGCGGCTGCCGTGCTCGGGCTTGTCGCGGTCTGGGCTGGGCGAGACGCGGCCCGGGGCCAGGCCCTACGACATGTCCGGGGTCAGACCCCCGACGTGTCCGGTCGAATCGTGGTGCCTGCCTCGCCTGCCAGCGCCTCCTCGAGCGATTCGGACGAGGCGATCAGCGTCTCGCCGCCGGCCCGCGCGAAGGCGATCGCGGCTTCGAGCTTCGGGCGCATCGACCCCGCGGCGAGCTCCGGCAGGAGCTCCTCGGCCTCGGCGATCGTGAGCTCGCGGATCTCCGCCTCCTCTGGCCCACCGAAATCGCCGAGCAACGCCCGCACGTCGGTGAGGATCACGAGCCGATCTGCCGCCAGCGCCGTGGCAAGGAGCGCCGACGCTCGATCCTTGTCGATCACCGCGTCGACGCCCTTCAGGCGATCCTCACGGCGTACCACCGGGATCCCGCCTCCGCCGACGGCGATCACCACGACCCCGGCGTCCAGCAGTGCCCGGATCGACTCGAGCTCGACGATCAGCACAGGCTCGGGCGACGCTGCGACTCGCCGCCACCCACGGCCCGCGTCCGAGACGACGTTCCAGCCCCGCTCGCGCTCCAGCCGGCGCGCCTCCTCCTCGGAGTAGAACGGGCCGATCGGCTTCGTCGGCTCCGCGAAGGCCGGGTCGTCTGCCGCCACCTCGACGTGCGTGAGCACGCACGCGACGGGACGGCCCGCGACCGGACGGAGCTCGGCCGCGAGCAGCGCGCCGATCTCGGCCTGCGTCTGCGCGACCGCGACGTACAGCGGCAGCGGCGGCGCCACGTCGGCCGCGCGCTCCTGGCGCAGCAGCTCGTTGCCGACCTGAGGCCCGTTTCCGTGCGTGACGACGACCCGCGGATCGGACAGCAGCGGCGCGAGCGCGGTGCACGCCGTGCGGAGGTTCGCTAGCTGCTCGGCGGCTGTCCCGCGCTCTCCCGCCCGGATGAGTGCGTTACCTCCGAGCGCTACGACGGTCGTCACACCGCGGCGGGCTGCGGGATGAGGCCTTTCTCCGCGAGCACGTCCGCGAGCGTCGGCTCCCCGAGCTCCTGCAGCTTGTAGGTGACGCGCAGGGCCGGCTTGTCGAGCTCGATCAGGCGCCGCAGGTCGATCGGCGTGCCGATGAGCACCAGGTCCGCGTCGGAGCGTGCGATCGTCTCGCGCAGATCCTCCATCTGCTTGCGCCCGTATCCCATCGCGGGAAGGAGGGTGCCCACGTCGGGATAGTCCACGAACGTCTGCGCGATCGTGCCGACCGCGAACGGCCGCGGATCGACGAGCTCCGCGGCTCCGTGCTGCTTCGCCGCCAGCACCGCCGCGCCGAAGGTCATCTCGCCGTGGGTCAGCGTCGGCCCGTCCTCGATCGCGAGGACACGCTTGCCGAGGATCTCCTCGGCGTCGCCCTCGACGAGGAACGGCGAGGCCGCGAGCACGATCTTGGCGGTCGGCGCGTGCTCGTGGATCGAGGTGAGCACGGCGTCGACCCCCTCCTGCGTCGCGCTGTCGACCTTGTTCACGACGCAGACGTCGGCCATGCGGAGGTTCGTCTCGCCTGGGTGGTAGCGCAGCTCGTGGCCGGCGCGATGCGGGTCGACGACGACGATGTGGACGTCGGGCTCGACGAACGGCGTGTCGTTGTTGCCGCCGTCCCAGAGGATCACGTCAGCCTCGGACTCGGCTGCGCGGAGGATCCGCTCGTAGTCGACCCCAGCGAAGACGAGGTTGCCCTCGGCGAGGTGCGGCTCGTACTCTTCGCGCTCCTCGATCGTCGCGTCGGCCGCGTCGAGATCCTCGTAGTGCTCGAACCGCTGCACGGCCTGCGCGGACAGGTCACCGTAGGGCATGGGGTGGCGTAGGACTGCGACGCGCTTTCCGGCCTCGCGCAGCAGCGAGGCGACGTGGCGCGTGGTCTGGCTCTTGCCCGAGCCGGTGCGAACGGCGCAGATCGCGACGACCGGCTTGGTGGAGCGGATCATCGTCTCGCGCGGCGCGATCAGCCGGAACGAGGCCCCTGCGGCGAGCGCCCGCGAGCCCACGTGCATGACGTGCTCGTGCGTGACGTCGGAGTACGCAAAGACGACCTCGTCGATCTCGTGCTCGCGCACGATCTGCGCGAGGCCCGACTCGGGCAGGATCGGGATCCCCTCCGGATACAGATCGCCGGCGAGCTCGGCCGGGTAGACGCGACCGTCGATGTTCGGGATCTGCGTCGCCGTGAAGGCGACGACCTCGGCCTCGCGGTTACCACGGTAGACGAGGTTGAAGTTGTGGAAGTCGCGCCCTGCGGCGCCGGCGATGAGCACGCGGGTTCTGGTCATGCATAAAGCTTATGCAGGCGCTCAGGACGGAGCGCGCGGTGCTATGCGTTCGCGAGCGACTCGCGCACGCGCTCGGCGACCGCTTCCATCTCGATCGGCGCGCCGGTCACCTCGTTGAGCAGCTCGTCGGCGTTCATCCGCTGGCCCTCGGACCAGAGCTCACGGAGGAGCGACCCGGCGTCCTTGCGCGTGAACCACGTGTTGCCGAAGCGCTCGCGCAGGAAGCCGCGGAGCTGCGCCTCGAACGCCCACGAGCGCAGGTAGGCCGTCACGTAGAAGCTCGAGTCGATGTCGGCCAGGTAGTCGGTCGGGCTCGGCTCGATCTTCAGGGCGTCGCCGAGCAGCTCGACGTAGCGGGTCTGCAGCGCGGCCGGGTCGTCGGCGGCGTGGAACTCCAGCTCGTACAGGAGCTTCGCGCAGTAGCGGCGCACGAAGTAGAGGAGCCCGGTCGCGCCCTCGGCGGCGAACTCCTGCGGGCGGGGGACGTCGAGCCGCCGGAGCAGCCAGGCCGGTTCGTCGATCAGGTGCTGGAGCAGCATCGCCCAGCCCTCCGTCACGGCGTTGTCCCCGAGTCGTCTGTCCTCGACGGACAGGTCCGCCGACGTGTGCGCGAAATGCTCCGTATGTCCTGCCTCGTGGAACAGCGCGCGCCAGTCGTCCGGACCGCCCATCGGCTGGATCACGAGCATCACCTTGTCCGGCACCTCGATCGGCGAGCAGAACGCGCGCGGCGTCTTGAGCGGCCGCTCCTCGAGGTCGAGATGGACGTTCTGCTGGGCGCGCAGGTCGATGCCGAGATCGCCGAGGGTCGCCTCGAGGGCGGGCAGCATCCGGTCGGCCGGGAACGCGGCGTCCCAGCCGACGGCGCGGAAGACTCGGGCGACGTCCCAGCGCTCGGCCTCGGCCAGCGGGACGCCGGCGCGCTCGCGGAACAGCCGGTCGGCCGTGGTCTCGTAGAGGCGCTCGGTCGAGTCGAGGAAGGCGCGGCACTGCTCGGCGAGCCCGTCCAGGTCGTAGCCGAAGCGGCGGTAGAGGTCGACGTAGTTATCGGAGCCCAGCTTGCGCACGGCGTCGCGCACGACCTCGTCCGACTCGAGGTGGATCGGGTTCAGATGCTCCTCGGTCAGCTCGTTCCGCGTCTTCTCGATCTCGGCGCGCTTCGCGCGGTCGGGCTCGTTCGCGATCGTGGGGCGCAGCATCCTGAACGGCAGCTCCTGCTCGCCGACCTTCGCCTTCAGCTCGGCCTCGAGCCGGGCCTCGCGCTCGGTGTGCTCGCGCGTCAGCTCGCCCATGTAGCCCTCGACCGCGAAGCGCCAGAGCTCGCGGATCCCGCCGCCCGCGCCGTTCACCGCGAGGCCCATCGACTGGGCCTGCTCGAGGCTCGTCAGCTCGGGATACCGGTCGTAGATCGACTTGAGGTCGAAGCCTTCCTTCAGGCCGGCGTAGTGGACGTAGTACTCCTCGTCGAGCTCCGCGATGAAGCGGTCGGCCTTCGCCCGGAAGGCGTCGAGCTCGAGTGCGGAGGGCGGCGCGGCGGGCATCGGCCCTAGGATAGACACATGCAGGAGATCGCCCTGCGCACCGATCGGCGCACCCAGCTCGTGGACATCACGAGCCAGGTGGCCGAGGCTCTCGGCGCGCCCGACGGGGCTTCCGCGGCCCTCGTCTTCGTCCCGCACACGACCGCCGGCGTGACGATCAACGAGCACGCCGACCCGGCGGTCGCGCGCGACTTCGCGAAGGCGATGGAGAAGATGGTCGGCGACGGCTGGGGCTGGGAGCACATCGAAGAGGGCGAGGAGAACGCGCCTTCGCACATCCGCGCCGCGCTGATGAGCCCGCAGGTGCTCGTCCCGATCTCCGGCGGCAAGCTCGCGCTCGGAACCTGGCAGGGGATCTTCTTCTGCGAGTTCGACGGGCCGCGCGAGCGCAAGGTGTACGTCTCTCTCTTGAAGTGAGCAACCCGGCAAACGCGGCGCTCGTCGAGTACCTGGGCGCCGAGCCCCACGGCTGTCACCCGGATCTCGAGCAGCGCCTCCGGGAGATCGGCGACGCGGATCCCGATCCGAGCTTCGCGATCCCGGTGCTCGTCCATCCGAACGGCGTCGCCTACGCGTTCGCCGGCGGGACGTTCATCCTCGCGTTGCGGGTGCCCGAGTCGCTGCGGGCCGAGATGCTCGACGCGCCCGGCACCGGCAGGCATCAGCTCACCGACCTGCACGAGTGGAACCTGCGCTTCGCCGAGCGGCTCGGGGCCGACTGGGTCGCCGTCGACCCGTGGCCGATCGACGTCAAGACGGAGGCAGGGACGCAGCAGCTTCGCGCGTGGGCGCGAGCCGCGTACGACTACGCCGCTGCGTTCTGAGCGGCGGGCTCCTGCGCGAAGTCACGCCGCCGCACGAGCGCAAACGCGAGCACGGCTCCGACGAAGGCCACGATCGCGGCGATCAGGAAGAGCTCGTTCAGCCCGACGACGAAGGCGTGCCGGGCGGCTTCGCCTTGGCCGGCGATGATCGCGCGCAGGCCGCCGCTCGAGACATGGAGCTCCGACTGGATGCGGTGCTGGAAGATCGCCCCGAACGCCGCGATCCCCGTCGCGATTCCGACCTGGCGGAACGTGTTGTTGACGCCGGAGGCCATACCGGCGCGGCGCGGGTCGACGACCCCGATCGCCGTCGAAGCGAGCGGCGGGTTCACCATCCCGATCCCGGCGCCCAGCAGGATGAATCCCGCGAGCAGCGCGGTCCACGTCGACTCGGTGTGGAGACCGCGCATCAGCAGCATTCCGCCCGCGACGAGCAGCAGCCCACCGGCGAGCAGGACCCGGACCGGCATCTGCGCCGAGAGCTTTCCCGCGATCGGCGCGACCGCGAACGACAGCAGCGTCACCGGCAGAAAGCGCAGCCCGGCGCCGAGCGGGGTGAAGCCGAGCACGTTCTGGAGGTAGAGCGTGAGGTAGAGGAACATCGAGAAGGCCGCCGCCGAGAGCGTGAAGGCGGTGATCTGCGCTCCTGCGAACGCAGGGTTCCGGAACAGCCGTAGGTCGAGCATCGGCTCGCTCTGGCGCAGCTCGACGACGCAGAAGGCCACGAGGAGGACGACGGCGCCGACGAGCTCCGCCACGATCTGCCCGCTCGTCCAGCCCTTGTCGTTGCCGCGGAGCAGCGCGTAGACGAGCAGGAAGAGCGCGCCGCAGAGCGTTACGAGCCCGATCCAGTCGATTCCGCCCTGCCCTTCGTTGCGCGATTCGTCCACGCGGGTGAATGCCACGAACAGCGTGAAGATCCCGATCGGGATGTTGACGAAGAAGATCCAGCGCCAGTTCAGCCCGTCGGTGAGCGCGCCGCCGACGAGCGGGCCGATCGCGACCGCCGCGCCCGTCGTCGCGCCCCAGATTCCGAAGGCCGTCCCGCGCTCGCGGCCGCGGAACGCCTGCGAGAGGAGCGCGAGCGAGGTGGCGAACATGATTGCGCCGCCGATCCCCTGGAGCGCGCGGGCGAGGATGAGGAAGAGCGGCGTCGTCGCCGCGCCGCAGAGGATCGACGCGCCGGTGAAGAGCGCGACGCCCGCCGCGAACACGCGCCGTCGACCGAGCAGGTCGGCGAGCGAGCCGCCGGTCAGCACGAAGACGGCGAGCGAGAGCGCGTAGGCGTCGATCACCCACTGCAGATCCGTGAAGCTCGCGTGCAGCGACTGGGCGATCTTCGGCAGCGCGACGTTCACCACGGTGATGTCGAGCAGGAGCATGAAGATCGCCGTGCAGACGGCGACGAGCGTCCACCATTTCCGCTCCATGGCCCGAGCGTAATGTGAATCGGGACGGGCCTGCGCCGATACGCTGGCTGGCCGTGGCTGCCCCCGTCACCAAGGATCAGGAGCTCGAGCTCCACATCGACTCGCTCGCCTACGGCGGCAACGGCGTCGCGCGTCTGAACGGCTTCGTCCTGTTCGTCAAGCGCGGCCTGCCCGGCGACACCGTGCTCGCGCGGGTGACGAACGTGAAGCGCAGCCACGCGGAGGCGCTGGCGCTCGAGGTCGTGGAGCCCGGCCCGCAGCGGGTCGAGGCGCCGTGCAAGCACTACCCGGCCTGCGGCGGCTGCCGGTTCCAGGATCTGGCGTACGACGCGCAGATCGCTGCGAAGGAGATGCAGGTCAAGGATGCGTTCCGCCGGCTCGCGAGCCTCCCGGACGCGCCGCTCGAGCCGATCGTCCCGGCCGAGTCGATCTTCCACTACCGCAACAAGATGGAGTACTCCTTCGCCCAGCTCGCCGACGGGCCGACGCTCGGCCTGCACAAGGCGGGCCG
>JAWVDL010000284.1:0-16405 GCA_033857355.1 Gaiellaceae bacterium
TCCCCGCGCCCGCCTGCAGATGGGCGACGCCGTCCGCGAGCAGGATCGTCCGGATCGCGATGCACGTGTCCAAATCGCCGTTCGGGAGGGCATACCCGACGGCACCGGCGTAGGGGCCGCGGCGGACGCCCTCGAGCTCGGAGATCAGCTGCATCGCGCGCACCTTCGGCGCGCCCGAGACCGTGCCCGCAGGAAAGCACGCGCGCAGGAGGTCGAAGGCGCCGACTCCGTCGCGGAGCTCGCCCGAGACCTCCGAGACGAGGTGGGTGACGTGCGAGAAGCGCTCTGGCTCGAGGAACCGGTCGACGCGCACCGTTCCCGCCCGGCAGACGCGCGAGAGGTCGTTCCGGCCCAGGTCGACGAGCATGATGTGCTCGGCCCGGTCCTTGTGGGACGCGAGCAAGCGCTCGGCGTCGCCCTCGCCGGCCTCGGTCGTCCCCGCGATCGGGTTCAGCGACGCTCGGCGGCCGCTGACCTTCACGAGCGTCTCCGGCGACGAACCGATCAGCGCGAGCTCGTCCAGCTCCAGCAGGAACAGGTACGGCGACGGGTTGACCCGGCGCAAGGCCCGGTAGAGGTCGAGCGCGCTTGCCGAGGTGGGCCGTTCCGCGCGCTGTGAGAGGACGATCTGAAAGGCCTCGCCCGCGCGGATCGCGTCCTGGGCGGACACGACCTGTGCCTGGTACTCCTCGCGTGTCGGAAAGCGACGTAGCTCTCCGGGACGCGTCGGGTGCCCGGCACCGGCCGTTGGGACAGGGCCCTCGAGCTGGCCGGCGATCGTGCCGGGATCGCCTGCCAGCACCTGCGCGACGCCCTGACCGTGATCGAAGCGAAGCAGCGTGTCGGCAACGACGAAACGGCTCTCCGCGAAGGGCGACGGCTCGGCCGGCAGCGGGACGGTCGGCTCGAGCTGCGTGACGTGGTCGTACGCCAGGTAGCCGACGACGGGCTGGCCGCACGCCTCGGCCTCGGCCAGATCGCACAGCCGCGATCCCGTCCCGACGAACGAGTAGCGGCCCAGTCGCCCCCGCTCGACCGACTCGAGCAGGAACGCGCCGCCGCCGTTCTCACGCAGGCGCAGGTACGCGCCGAGCGGGGTCAGCAGGTCGGTTGGCATTGACGCGGCGACGCTCATGTCCTCCTTTCAAGGACGCGGAAAGACCTCCCGCCGGAGGCCTGATGGTCGAGCGAGACGGGCTTTCGGCCTGGTCAGTCCAGGCGCAGGCTCCCGCCCCGCTCGCGGCGCCAGGCCCACCAGGCGGCTCTGCGAAGGACGAGAGACATCGACCCCACAGTAGGCGCGGGGCGCGCGGGGCGTCAACCCTAGACTGCGACCGTGGCGATCCCCGAGCTCCTCGAAGCGCTGCTGCGGGCGCGCGGCCCGTCGGGATACGAGGCCGAGGCGTCCCGCGTCTGGCGCGAGGCCGCGGCCGCCTACGGGGACGTGACCACGGACGTGCTCGGATCGTCCTACGTCCGCGTGCCTGGCGGGGAGGCTCCGACGCTGGCCGTGCTCGGCCACATCGACGAGATCGGCCTGATCGTCACGCACGTCGACGACAAGGGCTTCCTCGCGGTCCGGCGCATCGGCGGATTCAACGCGGAGGTGGTCGTCGGTCAGCGCGTCACGGTCCTGACCGCTTCCGGGGAGATTCGGGGTGTCGTGGCGCGTCGGAAGGCCAAGACCCACGGCGACGAGAAGCCGGGGCTGGCGGACATCGACGACCTGGACGTCGACATCGGAGCGCGTGACGCCGATGAGGCGCGCTCGCTCGTCAGGCCGGGCGATTCGATGGTCCTCGACGGCGAGCCGTTCGAGCTCCCGAACCGCCGGCTCGTCTCACGAGCGCTCGACAACCGAGTCGGCTGTTACGTCGCACTCGAGGTCGCGCGGCTCGTGGCGGATGCGGGCTCGCCGCCGGGCGACGTGGTCGCGGGCGCACTCACGCAGGAGGAGATCGGCGGCTTCGCCGCTCGGGCGGGCATGACGGGGCTCCGTCCCGACGTCGCGATCGTCTTCGACGTCACGGCCACGAACGACGTCCCGGGCGCGGATCCGCGGGACGACGGCGAGCACCCTCTCGGCAGCGGCCCGACGATCCTGCGCGGCCCCACGATGAATCCGCGCCTCGTCGAGCTGCTCGTGGCAGTGGCTGAGGAGGAGGGAGTTCCGTACACCCTGGAGGTCGCGGCGCACGTGAGCCAGACCGACGCCGACGACATACACAACGCCAACGTGGGCATCCCGACAGCTCTCGTTTCGATCCCGCTGCGCTACATGCACTCGCCGATCGAGATGGCCCAGCTGGACGACGTCGAGGCCTGCGCGAGGCTGACCGCGGCGTTCGCCCGCAAGCTCGGGTCTGACTCGCGCTTCGATCGCTAGCCTGGGCTCGTGGCTCGCTCGGTCATCGTGTCCGCAGTTCGCACCCCTTTCGGGAGGCTCGGCGGCGCGCTGGCCAAGTACGAGGCGACCGAGCTCGGAGCGCACGCGATTCGCGCTGGGCTGGAGCGCGCCGGGCTCGAGCCGGGCGAGGTCGAGTACGTGATCATGGGTCAGGTGCTGCAGGCGGGTGCCGGCCAGGCTCCGGCTCGGCAGGCGGCGATCGCCGCCGGAATCCCCAAGGAAGTTGGCGCGGACACGATCAACAAGGTCTGCGCGTCGTCGATCCGCGCAGTCGAGATCGCCGACCAGATGATCCGCGCCGGCGACCACGAGGTCGTCGTGACCGGCGGGATGGAGTCGATGTCGAATGCCCCGTACCTGCTCAAGAAGGGGCGCTTCGGCTACCGGCTGGGGAACGGCGAGCTGATCGACTCCATGGTCTTCGACGGGCTCACCTCGAGCTTCGACAACAAGCACATGGTCGAGCAGGCTTCGTTCGTCTCCCGCGAGTTGGGGATCTCGCGCGAGGACCAGGACCGCTGGGCCCTGCGCTCGCACGAGCGCGCAATCGCGGCGATCGACGCCGGCAAGTTCGAAGACGAGATTGCACCGATCGGCGACGTCGCGGTCGACGAAGGCCCTCGCCGCGACACGTCCTACGAGAAGCTGGCCTCGCTCGCGCCGGTCTTCGACCCAGAAGGCACGACGACCGCCGGGAACGCACCCGGTGTCAACGACGGGGCCGGCTGCGTGATCGTGACGAGTGAGGAGTTCGCCAAGCGGCGCGGCCTACAGGTGCTCGCGACGATCGTCGCGCAGGGCTACGTGGCGGACGACTTCGCGTATCTCGCGCGCACCCCCGCGAACGCGGGCAAGCTCGCGCTCGAGAAGGCCGGGAAGGACATCGCCGACGTCGAGCGCGTGGAGCTGAACGAGGCGTTCTCGTCGGTCGTGCTGAACTCTGCGCAGATGCTCGGCGTCGACCCGGAGAAGGTCAACGTCAACGGCGGCGCGGTTGCGCTCGGTCACCCCATCGGCGCTTCCGGCTCTCGGATCCTGTCCACGATGATCCACGAGCTGCGACGGAACGGCGGCGGGCTCGGACTGGCCGCGATTTGTTCCGGCGGTGGTCAAGGGGACGCCCTTCTGGTGGACGTCTAGAGCTCCCCGAAGTCGCGACGCCACGGGCCGAGCTTCACGTAGCCGATCCTGCCGACGACTCGATAGCCCGCCATCTCGTTCGCGGCGATCGCCGCGCGGTTCTCGGGCTCCAGCACCCCCACGATTCGACGTGCTCCTTCGGATGCGAGGAGCTCGGGGAGGATTCCTGCCGCAAACCGGCTGATGCCCCGCCGGCGATGCTGGGGAGCGGTGTAGACGTCGTAGAAGTAGACGTCGGTGGGGCCGAGGACCGCATCACGGTCGACGTAGGCGAGCCGCACCGTTCCACGCGCGACCCAACGCGTGGACACGAGCCTTCCGGCCAGCCAGATGCCGAAGCACCGGTCTCCGCGTGCGAAGCGCTCGCTCGCCCGGCCGGAGGCCCCGCGGAGCGCTGCGTAGGCGTCGAGGTCGGCGTCGCCAAGGAAACGCGCCTCCGTGTCGGGCGGCTGTGGCCCGTCGACCGGGTCGGCGGGAAGCAGCAGCTCGGTCACGAGCTGGCGCCTGTACCCGAGCTCGCCGAGCGCTCTGAACCAGAGCTGGCGTACACCGTTCTCGCGGAGCAGCTCGCCCGCGCGCGACCACATCGTGCGCCGAGCGCCCACAGCGTCACGTTAGCCTGCGGCCGTGGAATTCGAGCATGTCCTCGTCGTGGGCGCGGGCCAGATGGGCGGCGGCATCGCCCAGGTCGTCGCGACCTCCGGGCGGCGTGTCTCGCTGTACGACGCGGCGCCCGGCGCCGTCGAGCGCGGCCTGGCAGCGATGGGCAAGAGCCTCGAGCGCCTCGCCGAGAAGGGCGGCGCCGACCCGAACGAGGTGCTCGGGCGCGTGCAGCCCGTGGACGAGCTCGTTCCCGCCGGCCTGATGGTCGAGGCCGTCGTCGAGGACGCCGCCGTCAAGGAAGACGTCTTCCGGCGCGCGGATGCGACGCTCCCGCCGGCGGCGATCCTCGCGTCCAACACGTCGTCCATCCCGATCACGTCGCTCGCGACTGCGACCTCGAGGCCGGACAAGGTGATCGGCATGCACTTCTTCAACCCGGTGCCGGTACTGAAGCTCGTCGAGGTGGTTCGCGGGCGAGAGACGTCGGACGAGACCGCGGCTGCGATCACGAGACTTGCCGGCGAGCTGGGAAAGACCCCGGCTGTCGCGAACGACTTTCCCGGCTTCGTCTCGAACCGGATCCTGATGCCGTTCATCAACGAGGCCGTGTGGGCGCTCCACGACGGTGTCGCCGAGGCGGAGGCGATCGACACGATCGCCAGGCTCGGCTTTGCGCACCCGCTTGGACCGCTTGCGCTTGCCGACCTGATCGGGCTCGACACCTGCGTCGCGATCATGGAAGTGCTTCGAGACGGGCTCGGAGAGGATCGCTACGCACCGTGTCCGTTGCTGCGCGAGCACGTCGCGGCCGGGCGCCTGGGACGCAAGACTGGCGCAGGTTTCTACAAGTACGACTGACCAGGATCCCCCGAACGGGGTAGGCCTCGGCCCCTAAAGGACTAGGTCCAAGCTGCCGACACTCCCAGTAGCAGGAAGGGAGGTTCGCCGCAGATGCGCTTGCTGCTCGTCGATGACGATGCCGGATTCAGATCGCTGCTCCGCGCGACGTTCGAGGTCGTGGACATCGAGGTCGAGGAGGCCGGAAATGCCGCCGAGGCGCTGAGCGCGATCGTCGGTCGCCGGCCGGACGTGGTCGTGCTCGACGTGCAGATGCCGGGCCAGAGCGGGCTCGAGCTTTGTCGCGCCCTCAAGGACGATCCGCGGACGCGCGACATCGGGATCGTCTTGCTCACCGGCTCCGAGGGCGGCACGTCCGACGCGGCGATCGAGGTCGGCGCCGACGCGTTCCTGCTCAAGCCTTTCAGTCCCCTCGAGCTGCTCGCGATCGTCGAGCGGCTGGCAGGCGGCCTGCACGCCACTCCTTTCCGAGGCCACAAAGCGCGGGGCGACGACGAACAGCTGGTCCTCTATGCGCGCGACCTCCGTCATCTGCTCGAGATCGAGCGCGGTCAGCGGATCCTCCTCGAGAACGCCTACCACGAGACGGTGGCCGCCCTCGCGAGCGCGCTCGAGTCGAAGGACATCGGGACGCGTGCCCACTCGGAACGAGTGCAGCGCTATGCCGTCGAGCTCGCGCGCACCCTGGGCGCGTCGTTCGCCGACGAGCGTGGCGTCGAGTACGGCTACCTCTTGCACGACGTCGGCAAGATCGGGATCCCCGACCAGATCCTGCAGAAGCCCGGCCCGCTGTCGGCGGCCGAGCGGCGGCTGATGCAGACGCACACGCTGCTCGGAGAGCAGATGCTCGGAGGGATCGCCTTCTTCGAGGGCGAGGCGCTGACCGTCGTCCGGTCGCACCACGAGCGCTGGGACGGCCAGGGCTATCCGGACGGCATTGCGGGCGAAGAGATTCCCCTCGGCGCGCGCATCTTCGCCGTCGCCGACACGCTCGATGCGATGACGAGCGACCGGCCCTACCGCGCCGCGCTCGACTGGAGCACCGCAGAGGCGGAGATCGCCGCTCTGGCCGGCCAGCAGTTCGACCCGGACGTCGTCGGCGCCTTCCGCGACAGCTCGGCGCTGTTGCGCGACGTGCGCGCCGAGTTCGCGCACGCTGCCTAGGGCTCGCCTTTAGATCACCGGCGTCGTCTCGAGCGGTGGCGGCTGGGGCACGGGCACCTGGTGCCAGAGGACGATCTTGCCGTCACGCACGCGGATGACCGCCCGGGCCCTCGCGCCCGGGCCGTCACAGCGGCTGGTCGGCCGGTCGCCGAGGACGAAGGTGGCCGTCACCTCGGCGCCACGGGTCTCGAGCCCCACGATCCGGCCGGAGCACGGAAGCCCTGCGTTCCAGTCGACGGCGTCCGCGCGAGTGCGGAACCGTTGCTCGACGCCACCCTGGACGATCTCGGCGTCGGTCGCGAACTGGTCTGCCGCAGTCTCGTTGTCGCCCGCGTTCACGGCCGAGCTCCAGGCGCGCACGACGCCCTCCGCAGAGGTCGAGCCGCCGCCGCAAGCCGCACCGATCAGCGCGAGCACGGCCCCGGTGAGGAGCAGGAATCGCACCCTCCCGCGACTATAGTTGCGCCGCGATGGACTTCGAGCTCAGCGCCGACCAGCGCGAGATCCAGGCGCTTGCGCGCGATTTCGCGCGCGAGCAGATCGAGCCGAACGCGGCGGAGTGGGACCGGGAGCACCACTTCCCGCGCGACGTGTTCGTCCGGCTCGCCGAGCTCGGCTTGATGGGCGTCTGCATCCCCGAGGAATACGGCGGCGCGGGTGCGGACTTCCTCTCGTACATCCTCGTGCTGGAGGAGATCTCCAGGGCGGATGCGGGCGTCGGTGTCACGGTGGCCGTGCACACGAGCGCAGTCACCCTGCCGATCCTGACGTTTGGGACAGACGAGCAACGCAGCCGGTTCGTGCCGCCTCTGGCGCGGGGCGAGGCGATCGGCGCGTTCGCGTTGACCGAGGCCGAGTCGGGGTCCGACGCGGGATCGCTCCGGACGGCCGCGACCCCCGACGGGGACGGCTGGCGGATCACGGGAGCGAAGCAGTGGATCTCGACCGCCGCGTACGCCGGAACCTTCCTCCTCTTCGCGCGAACCGACCCCGGCACTCCCGGCGCCGGCGGCGTTTCCGCCTTCATCCTCGACCCGGAGCACGTGCGGATCACGCGCACCGAGGAGAAGCTCGGTCTCAACTCGTCGGTGACGAATGACCTCGTCGTCGAGGGCGCGGAGGTGGCGCGCGACCGCCTGCTGCACGAGGAAGGGAAGGGCTTCCGGGTCGCCATGGCGACGCTCGACGGAGGCCGGATCGGGATCGCCGCCCAGGCGCTCGGGATCGCCCAGGCCGCGTACGACGTCGCCCGGGCGTACGCGCTCGAACGGCGTCAGTTCGGGCAGCGGATCGCGGACTTCCAGGCCATCCAGTGGAAGCTCGCGGACATGTCCACGCAGATCGACGCGGCGCGCCTGCTGGTCTACCGCGCGGCCTGGCGAAAGCAGAACGGCTTGTCGCACACCGAGGAAGGAGCGAAGGCGAAGCTGTTCGCCTCCGAGACCGCCCGGCAGCAGACTGGCGAGGCGATCCAGATCCTCGGCGGTTACGGCTACACGAAGGAGTTCCCGGTCGAGCGCTTCTACCGGGACGCGAAGATCACCGAGATCTACGAGGGGACGAGCGAGATCCAGCGTCTCGTGATCGCCCGCTCGATCCTCGGGCTCGGCGAGCGCGTGCTGGCGCAGGGATGAAGCGCAAGCCGACCGCCGCCGCCCTTTCTAGGCACACGCGCGCGCGCACCCCCTCCCTTCTAGGGTGGGGCGCTCCCGCCGCCCTCACCGCAGACGCTATCGCCGAACCTGTGTCGTGTCCCGCGCGCGGGCGTGCCGGTTCCGTGCCGATCGCTCCACAGGCCGCGGGCGGATGAGTCCGCGCTCGCGTGACGAGCCCGTTCGCCTGACGCGGATCTACACGCGCGGGGGAGACTCAGGCGAGACGTCGCTGGGCGACGGCTCCCGGGTCTCGAAGCTCGATTCGCGGATCGCCGCGTTCGGCGCCGTCGACGAGCTGAACGCGCTGCTCGGTGTCGTACTGGCAGCCGGCGAGCTGCCCGACCGGTTCCGGCCGTGGCTGGAGCGCATCCAGAACGAGCTGTTCGACGTCGGCGCCGACCTGTCCGTGCCACTCGACGTCGAGGGCCGCCTCCGCATCGAGCAACCCGCGATCGACGAGCTGGAGCGACTGTGCGACGAGGCGAACGCCGAGCTGCCGGAGCTCCGCAGCTTCGTGCTTCCGGCGGGAACGGAAGCTGCGGCGCGGCTCCACGTAGCGCGCACCGTGTGCCGGCGGGCCGAGCGAGACGCGCTGATCGCCGACCGGGACCACGGCGTCAACCCGCTCGTCCTCCGCTACCTGAACCGGCTCTCCGACCTGCTGTTCATCCTGGCCCGTGCGGCCAATGCCGGCGCGGACGACCCCGAGCCGCTCTGGAAGCCGGGCGCCTAGCGGCGCGAGAGGCGCCGGACTGCCGCGCCCACGCGCGCCGGGCCGGCGGCGTGCGGCAGCGCAACCGCTGCGCCCGCGACGAGCGCGCGGTGCCGAACGAGCGGATCGTTCGCGATCGCGACGATTCGCACGGTCGGGAAGATCGTGTGCAGATCGTGCAGGTAGCCCAGACCAAGCCGGTCGACGTCGAGAATCGCGACCCGGACGTTCGTCGCCTCCGCGGCCGCGAGATCGAACGCATCGGCCGCGTCGCTCGTCTTGAGAACCCGGACGCTCCGGGGCAGCGCCAGTGATCGGACGCTGAATCCGGGGGCAGCGAGCACGACGTCCGAGCGTGCGGGTTTGGCGCCGACGCGGGTCGGGGTTGCCGCGACGCGGGAGACGGTCAGCTTCGTCGTCTTCACAACGGACTCGCCGGCCGCGACCAGGCGCCATACGACCGTGTACCCACCGGGCTTTCGGCCCGTGGTCGGGAGCTTGAACAGCTTCACGTTCGACCCGGCCTTGGCGTTGAACGCCCAGGTCGCGAGCTGCGATCCACCGGAGCTCCTGAGCGTCATCGTCCCCGTGGCCTTCGCCGTGGAGACGATGCGCGCGCCGATGCGCACCTGATGTCCGGGCCTGAAGATCTTGGTCGCGGCCACGCGCATGCTCAGTCGCGTCTGGGGGCGAGGCGTGGTCGTGGTGGTCGTCGTCGTCGTGGTGGTGGTCGTCGCCGTCGTCGTCGTGCCGGTCGAGCCGTCGCCGGTACCGGATTGCCCGTTCGATCCCGACCCGCTGTCGGAGGCAGGCGGGGTCAGGTCGCGGACGACGGCGAACTGCGAGAGGTGCAGCGTCAGGATGTGCACGCCCGACGCGTCGCTCCAGTACCCGTCCGACCAGCCGGCCGGGAGCGTCCCCGGCGTCGGGACGCGTCGAAGAACACGCCACGCCGTGCCGTCGAAGGTCGCCCCGGCGACGTTCGTTCCCGAGCTTGCGATCGTGATCGTGAGCGGCTGCTCGAAGCTGTGCACCTGCGCGCCCGACAGGGCCCAGCGCGCGGTCACGTCGGCGACCCCGCTCTCGAAGGTCAGTGGGCCAGCGAGACCGGAAGGCGCCGGATTCATCTCGATGCGGAGGACGATCCAGTCGTTGCCGTTGGTGGGCCAGGCGCCGGCAGGCATCGTCACGGAGGCGCCGTTGCCCGGGGCCGTGACCGTCGTGCTCCGATCGCGCGGGCTGTTCTTCTCGACGTACGGAGGCGTCGAGCCGCCGCCGCCACCGCCGGAGATGAAGATCGTGAAGTGCACCTGGAACGCGCGCGTCTTGCCGCTCGGGTCCCTCAGGACGCCGGCGAGCGTGTGCGGGCCGGGACCGACCGTGCCGACCGGATAGGTCGCCTGGGCGCCGGAGAGGATGGGCGAGACGACGCCCGCGCCGTCGAAGGTCGCGCCGTCGATTGCCGCCAGGCTCTCGCTGGCGACGACCACGATCGAGCTCGCAGAGGCGATCACGTCACCATCGGCCGGAGTGGACGAGACCAGGCGAGGGGCCGCGTTGTCGATCCGGATTCCGGAGCGGACGCTCGCGCGCTCGTTGCCGAGGGCGTCGGCGGCGACCGCGCGGAGGTCATAGAGACCGTCCGGCACCGACGTGGTGTCGAAGGCGGCACTCCAGGGCGCGCTCGAGTCGGTCTGGATCGCCGTCCAATTGCTGGCGCCGGCCGGCGAGCGCTCGAAGGTCACGTGCGCGGCGGGCGAGCCGCTCGTCGTGGCCGTCAGCGTCACCGTGCCGGACAGGTTGGCTCCCGGGTCGTCGAGCACGACGAGCGGTGCCGTCGAGTCGACGTCGACCGAGACAGGCGAGCTCGTCGTGACGTTTCCGGCCGCGTCGGTCGCGACTACGCGCAGGTCGTAGCTGCCGGTCGCCACCGCCGACGCATCCCAGCTGACCGCATAGGGCGAGCTGGTGTCGTCGGCGATGTCCGTGAACCCACCGCCGCCCGTCGGCCGGAACTGGAAGCGCACGGAGGCGACGCCGGACGTCGCGTCGGACGCGGAGGCGGTCAGCTGCGCGGCAGGACCGCCGATGGTGCTGCCCGCGGTCGGGCGCGTCAGCGACGCCGTCGGCGCCGTGTTGTCGACCCGCGTCGGGACGACCGGGCTGGTGCCGACGTGGCCGGACTGATCGGTGGCGACCGCGCGCAGGTCATAGCTGCCGTCGACGACGAACGTGGTGTCGAAGGCGACCGAGAAGGGAGCCGAGGTCGGGCTGCCGATCGTCGTCCAGTGATTCGTGCCGGCCGGACTGCGCTGGATGTCCACTCGGGTCGTGTCGCTGTCCGAGCTCGCAGTGAGCGTGACGCTGCCCGAGATTCCGGCCCCGGGATCGCCGAGGGTCGGCTGCGGCACGTTGTTGTCGATCGTGACCGAGCGGGACCCGGAGGTCGTGGAGTTGCCCGCGATGTCCGTGACGACGACGTACAGGCTTGCGCTGCCGTCGGAATCGCCGGTCGTATCCCAGCCCATTCGGAACGGAGCGCTTCCGACGGTGCCGAGCGAGCGTCCGCCGACGAAGAACTCGACCGAGGAGATCGGGTTCGCGTCACTCGTCGTCGCCGCGAACGTGACGTTCCCGGACACGAGCGCGCCCGCAGCCGGAGATCCGACGCCCGCGGTAGGCGCGGTGTTGTCGACGACCTTGGAGTCGAGGTACGTGATGGTCGTCTTGTTCGCGTTGTTCTTGATCAGGATCCGGAGGTCATAGGCGCCGTCGGAGACGCCGCCGGTGTTCCAGTCGACGTTGTACGGAGCGGTCGTGTCGGTACCGATCGTGTGCCACGTGCCGGGCGGAGGCAGCGTGCGCGGGGCGCCGGCGTCGGCGTACTCGAAGGTGACCGACTTGATCCCGGACAGCGACCCGGACGGGTTCGCGCTCAGCGTCTCGGTCCCGCGCAGGTAGTCCTTCGCGGTGCAGGTCGGGCACACCGGCGGCGTCGCGTCGATCTGGACGGTCGTCGTCTTCGTCGCCTCGATGTTGCCGGCCGTGTCGGCGGAGAAGTAGGAGATCGTGTGCGTGCCGTCGTTCGAGCCGTCCGACGGCGCGGGGATCGTGACGCTCGAGCCGGCCTGGAAGCTGCCGCCGTCCACCGAGTACTCGGTCACAGAGACGCCCGAGCCGGAGTCGCTCGCGGACAGGGTGACGGTCACGTCCGAAGACGAGTAGCCGGAGGGTGCGTCGTCGGAGGTCGACGGGGGAGTGTTGTCGACCCGGCGTCCGCCGACGGTGGACGAGGTGGTCGCGTTGCCCGCGCGGTCGGTCGCGGTGACCCGGAGGTCGTACAGGCCGTCGGGCATCGAGGTGGTGCTCCAGTTGTCCGGCACGGGCGTCCAGCCGCCGCCCGACGAGACCTCGTAGTCGACGCTCGAGATGCCGGAGGCGTCGGCGCCCGGGTCGGCGTTCGTCGAGGCCAGCGTGACGGTGCCGCGGAGGTTCGCGCCCGGATCGCCCATCGAGGCGGTCGGCGCGGTGTTGTCGACGAGCCTGTTGGCGGCCATGCCGCCCGGCGCTTCGTTCCCGGCCGCGTCCGTCGCGACCGTGCGGAAGTCATAGTGGCCGTCGGCCAGCGTCGACGTGTCGAGAGAGGCGGAGTACGGCGGGGAGGCCGCGGTGCCGACCGCCGTCCAGGTGTCGGCGCCGGCCGGCGAGACCTCGAAGCGCACCTGGGTCACGCCCGAGCCCGGGCGGCCCGCAGGATCGTCGGGATCGGCGGCCGAGCCCGTCAGCGCGATCGTCTGGCGGAGGTACTGGCCCGGATCGTCCTGTGAGCTCGAGGGTGCCGTGTTGTCCACCCGCACGTCCGCGGCCAGCGTGTCGGTCGTCTGGTTGCCGGCGTTGTCGACGACGACCACGTGGAGCTTGTAGAGGCCGTCGGTGATCGGCGCCGTGTCCCAGCTCGCCGGCGTCGGCGCCCAGCTCGTGCCGTCGTCGGCGGAGTACTCGTAGCTGACGCTCGCGATCCCGGATGCATTGGCACCGCCCGGATCGTCCTGCGTCGAGGTGAGGGAGACGACGCCGCGCACGTTCACGCCGGGGTTGTCCATCGTGGCGGTCGGCGGGGTCAGGTCGGTGAGCCACGTCCACGTTGCCGGGCTCGCATCGGTGTTGCCGGCCGGGTCGATCGCGCGGACGGCGAAGTCGTGCGTGCCGTCGGCGAGCGAGGCGACGACATCCGGGCTCGAGCAGGGCGCGAAGGCTGCGCCGTCGAGGCTGCACTCGAAGGTCGATCCCGGCTCGCTGGCGCTGAACGTGAAGGTCGGCGCGGCCTCGTTGGACGGATCGCCCGGCTGCGTGACGATCGTCGTGTCGGGCGGCGTCCGGTCGACGGTCACGTCCACGAGCGAGCTCGCGGTGCGGTCGGCGTTGTCGGTCGCGACGGCGCGAAGTGCGCGATGGCCGTCTGCCGGGATCGTCCAGGCGGCGCCGAACGGGCCAGGTGCGAGCTGGATGCCGACCGAGCTCCACGTTCCCGTGGCGCAGCCGACGCTCGTGTCGGAGCACTGGAAGAACTCGACCTCCTTGACGCCGCTGCCGGCGTCGTTGGCAGTCGCGGCGAGGGAGTACGGATCGGTCGAGGACGCATTGACGTAGCCGTCGTTTGCGGGCGCGGTCAGGGCGATCGTCGGGGGCGTGTTGTCGACCCGGACGTTGGCGGCGACGTTGGACTGCTTCGAGTTGCCGGCGCGGTCGACCGCCGTCGCGACGAGGTCGTAGCCGCCGTCGGGCAGGAGCGTCGTGTTCCAGGCGGCCGGCGTGGCGGTCCACGTGCCGGCCGGGTGCGTCCGGTACTCGTACGTGACCGCGCCGGCGAGCCCGGAACCGGCGTCACTCGCAGTGGAGGTGAGCGCGACCGTTCCCGAGACGTCGCTGTTCGACAAGGGACTGTCGAGCGAGACGCTGGGCTTCGTGTTGTCGACGCGGCTCGTCCGCAAGGCGGAGTTCGTCCGGTTGCCGGCGTTGTCGACGACCGCGACGCGCAGGTCGTAGAGGCCGTCGAGGGCGGCCACCGTGTTCCACGCGGCCGGGATCGACGTCCAGGAGCCCGAGCCGGCCGGCGAGCGCTCGTAGGTGACCGTGGCGACGCCGGAGCCCGAGTCGGTCGCGGTCGAAGTGAAGTTGACGGTGCCGCTCAGGTACGCGCCCGGATCGTCCAGGATCGCGACCGGCGGGGTGTTGTCGACGCGGAAGCTCCCGGAGGTGTCCGTCGCCTGGTTCCCGGCGTTGTCGGTCGCCACGACACGGACGCTGTAGACCCCGTCACCCGTGAGCGCCGTGTTCCAGCTCGCCGGCGTCGGCGTCCAGGTCGCTCCCCCGTTGCCGGAGAACTCGTACGCCGTGGTCGAGATGCCCGAGCCCGAATCGGAGACCGTGGCGCTCAGGCTCACGACGCCGCGCACGTTGGCGGCAGGCGAGGCGATCGAGGCGCTCGGCGAGGTGTTGTCGATCCGGCGGCCGCTCAGGACCGGCGACGGGCTGGAGTTGCCGGCGTTGTCGGTCGCGACCGTGCGCAGGTCGTAGACGCCGTCCGGGGTGGCCGAGGTGGTCGTGTCGAAGGCGAAGGAGTAGGGCGCGGTCGAGTCGGTGCCGATCGGCTTCCACGTCGCGCCGCTGTCGTCCGAGTACTGGAAGGCGAGGGCGCCGACGTCGGAGCCGCCAGTGTCCGTCGCGGTGCCGGTCAGCGTGACCGTCCCGTGCAGGTAGGGCCCGGGATTGCCCTGCGTGGCGGCCGGCGGATCCAGGTCGAACTTCACGACCGCGGTCGACGTGTACGTCGCCACGTTGCCCACGCGATCTTGGACGAGGTAGCGGTACCTGTAGCAATTGCCGGTCGCGACGGTGAGGTCGGTGTAGGACGCCGAAGGATCGACGACCAGTGCGCTGAAGCTGCCGAATCCGACGCAGGCGCCGTTCGAGAAGGTTGCCGTCGAGCGCTCGAGGACCTCGCTGGTCGTGTCGATACCCGCGCCGGAGTCGCTCCCGTCGTCGAGCGTCAGCGCGACCGACGCGCTCGAGCGGAATCCGTCCACGTAGTCGACGCTGCCGCCCGACGGGGCACTCGAGTCGGCCGTCACGGTGACCGAGGCCGGCGCGGAGGACTGGCCGGCATTGTTCGTCGCCGTGACGTTGTTCGGCTCGGCGGGATCGGCGGCGGCGTTCGTGAAGCTGTAGGCGCGGCTGGCGCCCGTGCCGGAGGCCGACCAGCCTGCGCCGAGCGCCGGGAAGGCGTACGAGGCGACGCCGGACTCGCCGTCGCTCGAGCTCGCCGACAGGTTGAACCCGCCGGCGACGCCGGGCCGGAAGTAGACCGTGTTGCCGGACGCGATCGCATTGGTGAGGGCCGAGATGCCGAGGGTGGGCGTCGTCGGGGCGGTCGTGTCGATCTGGATCGTCTTCGACTGGACGGTCTCGACGTTCCCCACGCGGTCGTACGCCGCCCACTTCACGGTCGTCGAGGCGCCGACGCTGAAGGGTCCAGAGTAGGTCGCTCCGCCGGAGGTCGGGTCGGAGCCGTCCGTCGTGTACGCGATGTGGTCGAGGCCGGAGCCGCCGTCGCCCGCGGCAAGCACGATCGTCACCGGAGCGCTCGTGGTCCACCCGGAGCCGCACGGCGACCCGTCGCAGGACATCGAGCTCGTCGGGGCCGTTCCGTCCGCGATGATCGAGACGCTGTCCGTCGAGCTCAGCCCGGCGTTGTTGTGCCCGACGACGTCGACGGATCCCGGCTCGGTCGGCGTGCCGGAGTAGGAGTAGCTGGAGCTGTACGGGCCCGGCGCCGCGACGTCGCCTCCGGAGCCGAAGCCGCTTGCAGACGGGAAGCTGGCCTTCTGCACGCCGGATTGTGCGTCGCTGACCGCCGCGGTGATGTCGAAGCCGCCGGAGCCGCCGGGCCGGTAGAAGGCCGTTCCGGCGCTCAGGTAGACGGAGCCCGTCGCGTTCGCGAGCCCGGCCGACGTGCTCGGCGCGCTCGTGTCGATCTGGATCGTCTTGGACTGAACCGACTCGACGTTGCCCACGTTGTCGTAGGCGGCGTAGCGGACGGTCGTCGTCGCGGCGATCGTCAGGGCGCCCGAATACGTCGTGCCGCCGGCCGTCGGGTCGGAGCCGTCGGTCGAGTAGGCGATGTGGTCGACGCCGGAGCCGCCGTCGCTGGCCGAGAGCACGACGCTGACCGGCGAGGTCGTGAACCAGCCTGCCGGGCAAGCCCCGGCGTTGCACGCGATCGAGGTCGAGGGAGCCGTGCCGTCGGCGGTGACCGTGAACGAGGCCGCGGTCGAGTCGAGCCCCGCCGCGTTGGTCGCGCGTACGTCGTTCGGCTCGCTCGGATCGCCCGCAGCGGCGGTGAAGGTGTACGCCTCGTCCGCGCCCGAGGCCACGCCGCTCCAGCCCGATCCCAGTGCCGGGAAGGAGTACGACGAGACGCCGGACTGCGCGTCGCTCGAGGCGGCGGTCACGGTGAAGCCGCCGGCGGCGCCGGAGCGGAAGTAGACGGTCGAGCCGGCGAGGCTCGCGTTCGTGAGGCCCGAGAAGCCGAGCGTGGGCGTCGACGGGGGCGTCGTGTCGATGCGGATCAGCTTGGTCTGGACGGTCTCGACGTTGCCGACCTCGTCGAGGGCCGCGAACTTGACGGTCGTCGAGCCGGTGACGTTGAAGGGGCCGCCGTAGACCGTTCCGCCGCTGACCGGATCTGACCCGTCCGTCGTGTAGCGAATCTGCTTGAGGCCGGATCCGGCGTCCGACGCGGACAGCGAGATCGAGACCGGGGAGGAGGTCGCCCAGCCGTTGCCGCACGGAGATCCGTCGCACTGC
>JAWVDL010000285.1:0-3971 GCA_033857355.1 Gaiellaceae bacterium
ACGCAGTCGCTGCTCGCCTATGCGCGCTCGCTCGGGCTCGACCTCCAGCGCTTCGGCGCGGACCTGACGCAGCAGACGTACGCAGAGCGCGTCCGGCAGGACTTCCTGAGCGGAGTCCGCAGCGGGGTCAACGGCACGCCGACGTTCTTCGTCAATGGCATCAGGCACAACGGCGGGTATGACCCCGAGTCGTTGCTGGCGGCGATCCGCGGAGCCTAGGGCTCGGCGACGGCCTCGGGCGCGCGGCCGGTGGCCAGGAAGCAGCCGGTGAGCACGAGCACGAAGCCGATCACCATGCCGGCGGTTAGGCGCTCGTTCAGGAGTGTCACTCCGAGCGCTGCCGCGACCGCTGGATTCACGTAGGTGATCACCGTCGCGCGGAGCGGCCCGACCTCCCGGATCAGTGCGAAGAAGATCAGGAAGGCGGCAGCCGAGCAGACGACCGCGAGGCCCAGGATGGACTCCACTACGTGCGCGGACGGGAACTTCGACGGCCAGTTCGCCGCGGCAAGCGGTGCGTAGACCAGGGCCGAGATCGCCAGCGAGGCGGCGACGATCCCGAGCGCGGGCACTCCGACCATGCTGCGCGCGAGGATCAGCGGGCCGACTGCGTAGCAGACCGCTACGAGCACGACCTCACCGAGGGCGAGCAGGTCGATCTGGCCGAGGTCGAGCCCGACGATCGCGCCCACGCCGACGATCCCGATCATGAGGCCGACCCAGAGGCGCAGGCCGAGCCGCGCGCGCTCGCCGGACAGCGTCACGATCAGCGCTCCGGCGAGCGGTACCGCGGCAAGCAGGAGTCCCGTCAGCGAGCTGGTCAGCCTTGTCTCGGCGTGGCCGAGCAGGACCCAGGGCAGAGCGACCTCGATCGCGGTGTAGGCGAGGAGCGGCCGCCAGTGCGTAAGGAGCGGGCGCAACTCGCCGCGTCGCGCGGCCAACGGCATGAGCAGCACCGCAGCGAGCCCGCTGCGAAGGAAGACCATCGTGACCGGCGCGAGCTCCCGCACGGCCACGCGGATCATCAGGTACGGAATCCCCCAGATAACGCACATCGCCGCGAAGAGCAGCGCACCACGGCGGGTCAAGGTTTGTTGGGGGTCAGCAGCTCGCTACCTCGGCGGGATTGCTCTAGCGCGCGCGCCGTACGAACGTGACCGTGTAGCGCACGTCGTAGTGCCCGTCGAGGGTCTGCAGGTCGGACTGAGAGTGCACCGACTTGCTGCCGAAGGCGCCCACCGTGAACCGCTTGACCCGAGGATTGAATACCTTCGCCGCAGATAGTCGCGCTGCCGGCGCGGGCAGCTTGCCCCACCAAGCCAGGGCCGGCACTCGACATGTGACTAGCGGGTCGTCCGGGAAGATGATCCGACCGGGGCCGTCACTGAAGTTGTAGAAGAGGCGAAACGGCGGCGCGCGCGAGATCAGGCTCATTCCCAGGCGCATGTGCCTGGTGCCGCACACGGGCGGGTCGCTGTCAGGGCGACAAGGCTCGGTGAAATCCAGGGTCTTCGTCGTCGTGACGGCGATCGGCGTGCGACCGCCCATCGTGCCCGCCGCGACGCTGTTGTCGAGGTAGCGGTAAGCATCCAGTCGCACTGAAGCGGTGCTGCTGAACTCCAACGACTCGGTACCGGTGCTCGTAACCGTGATCTGCTGCGGATCGCCGCCTTCAACCGGCGGTGCGCGGAAGCAATTCTTGTCGACCTCGGTGCCGTGCGCCGTGTAGGTGCCCTGGATCGTCACGTTGAAATGAGCCTGCGCCTTGTAGTAGGGCCCAGCTGCGGGACGCGTCATCCCTGCGGGGACGACGACGAGGACCACAGCGCAGGGACCGAGCACGAGGGCCAAACGGCGCTGGAGCGTCCGCCAGGACGGATGCCTGGGTGGATTCAGCCGCCCCATCGGCCGACCCTAGCACCGCCGATCGCGGCGCCCGGCCGCAGTGCGCGTTACAACCTCGCACGAGCGGGGCTTCCAAGAGGTGGGCGGTACTGGGCTCGAACCAGTGACCCCCAGCTTGTCGAGCTGGTGCTCTCCCAACTGAGCTAACCGCCCCGGTCGCGGCCGATTGTAGCCGTACGCTCAGCGCAGCGAGTCGAGCACGACGGCCAGTGCGATCAGGGCCACGCCCGTGAGCAAGAACACGCCCGCGGTGCTCAGCGATCTGTCCGCCTGGCGAGGCGTCATCCACGCGCGCGCGCCGGGCAGTCGCCCGGACGTCTCGACCACGTCGTACGAGCGTTGCTGGCCGCCCGCCGCCAGCAGGAACATCAAGCCGCCGAAGACGTAGCAGCCGATCCGAAAGGCGTCGAGGAAGCTCCCGCCGCGCGCCAGCGCCCACAGGGCCGCCGCGACGAGGGCGCACGCGACGCCGACCGCGACGTGGACGAGCAGCTGCGCTAGCGCCCGCAGGATCCACATCGCGGGCTACCGGATGAGGAACGGCACCGGGCTCAGCGGCGTGCCGCGGTGGCGGAGCTCGAAGTGGAGATGGGTGCCGGTACACCAGCCCGTGCAGCCGGCCGTCGCGATGTGCTCGCCCGCCGTGACGTAGTCGCCGACCTTCACGCCTGCCGCAGCGAGGTGGGCGTACAGCAGCGAGTACCCGTCGCCGGCGTTCACCTCGACGAGGCGGCCGTAGCCCTCATACCCAATCGGCTCGCCGACTCGCGTCACGACTCCCGGCGCCGCCGCGGTCACGTCGAGCGAGCGCAGGATCCCGATGTCGAGGCCGGGGTGCCAGCGGGCTCCGTCGCGGCCGAACGGCGAGGTGATCGTCCCGTTCGCAGGCCAGGCGAGCTCGAGCTGGCGCACGCCGTCGGTGTGCGCCGACGCGGCCGCCGGCCAGGCCAGGAGCAGGACGAAAAGGATCACCGCACGGCGGAGGGGCGCCATGGGGGCGGAAGCCTAGCGCCGTTTGTGTCCACCCGCGCGCGGAGAAGCCCAAGCTCGATGCCCGACGCGGTCGTGATCGGGGCGGGTCCGAACGGGCTCGTCGCCGCGAATCTGCTCGCGGACGCCGGGTGGAGCGTCGTCGTGCTCGAGGAGCAGGACGAGCCCGGCGGGGCGGTCAAGAGCGGCGAGCTGACGGGCCGGCCCGGCTTCACGCATGACCTGTTCAGCGCGTTCTATCCGCTCGCGGCCGCCTCCCCAACGCTCCGCCGGCTGGGGCTCGAGCGCTACGGGCTGCGCTGGCGCCGCGGGTCGCTCGCGCTCGCGCATCCGGCCCCGGACGGGACGTGCGCTTCGCTGTCGATGGATCTCGAGGAGACGGCGTCCTCGCTCGACGCGTTCGCGCCTGGAGACGGCGATGCCTGGCGCGAGCTCTACGGCCTGTGGCGGCACACCGGTCGCCACATCCTCGCCGCGATGGGCACGCCGATGCCTCCCCTCCGCCCTGGCCTGCGCCTGGCGCGCGAGCTCGGCCCTTCCGGGCTCGTCCGCTTCGCGCGGACGATGGTGCTGCCGGTTCGCCGGCTCGGCGAGGAGCGATTTCGCGGCGCGGGCGGACGGCGCCTCCTCGCGGGAAACGCGCTGCACACCGACCTGTCCCCGGAGACGGCCTTCGGCGGCTTCTACGGCTGGCTCCTGACGGCGCTGGGGCAGGAGGTCGGCTTCCCGTTCCCGGAGGGCGGCGCCGGTCGGCTCACCCACGCGCTCGTGCGTCGGCTGGAGGAGCGCGGCGGCCGGGTCGAGACAGGAACGCGCGTCACGGAGGTGCTCGTCCGCCGAGGGCGCGCCGTCGCGGCCCGCACGCCGGCCGGAGACGTCGACGCGCGCCGGGCGATCCTGGCCGACGTCGACGCGCCTCAGCTCTACGTCCAGCTGCTCGCGCGCGAGCACGTGCCTGCGCGCATGCTCGACGACCTGCGGCGCTTCCACTGGGACTACGGAACGGTGAAGGTCGACTGGGCGCTCGACGGGCCGGTTCCGTGGACGGCGCCGGACGCACGGCGCGCGCCCGTGGT
>JAWVDL010000286.1:0-4448 GCA_033857355.1 Gaiellaceae bacterium
AGCGTCCACCGCGTCGATATCTGCACGGTCTGCAACCCGGACCGCTTCTTCTCGCACCGGCGGGACGGCAAGCCGCGCGGCGTCCAGGGAGTCGTGGCCGTTGTCGCCTGACCGGATCCGCGAGCGCTACGCACTGATCCAGGACGAGGCCGGCCCTGACGTCACGATCGTCGCCGCGACCAAGTACGTGTCCGTCGCCGACATGGCGATCCTCGTCGAAGCCGGGATCCCCGTGGTCGGCGAGAACCGTGCGCAAGATCTCGAGCGAAAGCACGCGGAGTACGGCGACGCGTTCCGCTGGCACTTCATCGGGCGCCTCCAGTCGAACAAGGTCAAGGTCGTGAACCGCATCTGCGAGCTCGTCCACTCGCTCGAGTCCGAGTCGGCGGCGCGCAAGCTCGCGATTCCGGCGCTCGTCGAGGTGAACCTCTCCGGCGAGGAGTCGAAAGGCGGCGTCTCGCCGGAGGACCTCCCGCGCCTGCTCTCGCTCGCCGACGTGCGCGGCCTGATGACGATGCCGCCTGCCGCGGAGGATCCAGAAGCGTCACGAGCGTACTTCCGCCGCCTGCGCGAGCTGGCCGAGCAGCACGACCTCCACGAGCTCTCGATGGGTACGAGCCAGGATTGGCGCGTGGCCATAGAGGAGCGGGCGACGCACGTGCGAATAGGCTCCGTGCTCTATCACGACTAGAATTTCCCTCTCTCATGGGCTTTGCAGACGTCTGGAACAGAACGCTCGTCTACTTCGGCATCGCCGAGGAGGACGACTGGGAAGACGAGGACGGCTACCTCAGCGAGGGTGAGCTCGAGCGGAGCTACGGGGAGCGCCCGAATGTCCGCCGGCTGGCACCGCGCCGCCGCGGGCGCGACTTCGACGACTGGACCGACCCGGAGCCCCAGGCCGAGCGGACCGCCGTCCTCCGTCCACGCCCGCGCGCCGTCGAGGCCGTCCCCACACCGCTGCAGAACGCGTCGGTTCAGGTTCACCTCGTCGTGCCACGAAGCTTCAACGACGCGCAGCAGATCGCGGACAAGTTCAAGGACGCGATCCCCGTCATCCTCAACCTCCAGAGCTCGGACCAGGAGCTGTCCAAGCGCCTGATCGACTTCGCGAGCGGGCTCACGTACGCGCTGAACGGCGGAATGCAGCGGGTCGCCGACAAGGTCTTTCTCCTCACTCCGCGAAACGTCGAGGTCTCGGCGGCCGAGCGCGCGCGCCTCCTGGAGCGCGGCGGCTTTTTCAACCAGGCCTAGAGGCCAAGGAACCCAGGGTCGGGAGCCGCAAAGGCGCCGCCTTGTCGGCGCCGTGGGCCAGACTGTGCGGGTGTTGCCCGTGCAGTCGTCTGAAACGACCGGTCGATCCGATGGAAGTCTCGGCGTTCCGCAAGGAACGCCGCTTCCGAAACCGAACTAGGCGCGATGGGCGGCCTCGCCTATCCAAGCCTGCTACTGGACGCTGTCTCGCAGATCCAGGTCTTCGTCCGCGTCTTCATCGACGTGTACATCCTGATGATCTTCGCGTACATCCTCACGTCCTGGATCCGGCTGCCCTACTCGCCGTGGCTGAACCGCGTTCAGCGCTTCCTCTACGACGTGTCAGAGCCGTATCTCAGGCTGTTCCGGCGGGTCATCCCGCCGTTCGGCCCGCTCGACATCTCACCTGTTGTCGCCGTCCTCGTGCTCGTGATCGTCCAGCAGCTCGTCGACGGCCTGCTGTCCCGGCTGCACTAGGAGGTTCCGATGTCACTTTCGCCCGTTGAAATCAGACACGTTCGCTTGGGTCGTGGCCTGTTCGGCTACCGCCGCCGCACCGTCGACGAGCTCGTGGAGGAGGTGACGCAGAGCTTCGAGGACGTCTGGCGCGCCAGAGCGGATCTCGCCGACGAGGTCGAGCGCCTCGAGAACGACCTCGTGCGCTACCGCGAGCTCGAGACGCTGCTCCGCAGCACCCTCGTCTCGGCCGAGCGAGCCTCCCAGGAGCTCCTGGAGCAGGCACGCCGCGAGGCCGAGCTCGTTCTCACGGAAGCGCACGCCGAGGCGCGGTCGATCACCCGTGAAGCCCTCTCGGAGCGCGAGCGCCTGCACAACGAGGCCAGGAGGATCCGGACGCAGCTCACCCACGCGCTCGAGACGGTCGAGCCGGGCGAAGAGGCCGATCCGGCCGGGGACGACGTGGAGGCCCAGGCGGCCTAGTCGCATACACTGAGCCGCATGGCGGAAGCGTCTACGCGCCTGCGGCTGCGGATCCAACCCGGCGCCTCGCGGGCCGGAATCGTCGGTCGCCACGGTGACGGGTGGAAGGTCCGCGTCACCGCCGCGCCCGAGGCTGGACGGGCGAACGAGGCCGTGCTCCGCCTGCTCGCCGAGACGCTGTCGGTGCCTCGCGACTCGCTGACCCTCGTTTCGGGGCACGCCACCCGGGACAAGACGGTCCGGCTCGAAGGCGTCGGCCCGGCACAGGCCGAGCGGCGCCTCAGCGCGGCGACCGACCAGCGACCGAGAAAGGACGTTCGTTCATGAGCGCGATCGACACCGACCGGTTCCGCCAGCGCCTCCTCGAGGAACGCACGCGGGTCCAGTCGGCGATCCAATTCCTCCACGAGGAGCATCCAGGGTCGCTCGAGGACGAGACCGAGGAGCCCATGGGGGTCGACAACCACCTTGCGGACACCGCGACGGCCACCCTCGACCGAGAGATCGACTTCACGCTCGGGGAGAACTCGGAGCAGGTGCTCGCCGAGATCGACGACGCGCTCCAGCGGATCGAGGACGGCACGTTCGGGACCTGCCGGACGTGCGGCCAGCCGATCGCGCCGGACCGGCTCGAGGCGATGCCGTGGGCGACGCAGTGCATCGACTGCAAGCGCAAGGAAGAGCGCGGTTGAGCGAGCCGGCGCGGGGCGCGACGCGGGTTCCGGACATCCGCGTGGGCTCGGCGACCGACGGGCTGGCGCCCGTCTCTTTCGCGGAGCGGCCGCTCGGGGCAAGCCTCGAGCAGTGGATCGGGCTCGGCGCGATCGCGGTCGCCTCGATCTCGGCCGACCAGCTGACGAAGCGGCTCGTCTCGAGCCGTCTGATGCTCGACGAGAACACACATGTCGTCGGGCCGCTGTCGATCCACCACGTGCAGAACTCCGGAATCGCGTTCGGTCTCTTCTCGAGCGCGACGTCGCTCGTGATCGTCCTGACCGCGCTTGCGGTTGCCTGGATGCTCTGGTTCTTCGCCCGCTCCGGCGCGCGGCACCCGATCCTGCCGGTCGCACTGGGGCTGGTGATCGGCGGAAGCGTCTCGAACCTCGTCGACCGCGTGCGGCTGGGACACGTCACGGACTTCCTCGACCTGCGCTTCTGGCCGGCGTTCAACCTTGCCGACAGCTTCATCGTCGTCGGCGTGGGAGTGCTGCTGTTCGCGCTCGTCGCGTCGGACCGCGAGCGCGGCCGCAGGTAGCGGCGTGACGCGCCGGCGTCGCGTTCCGGAGGACGCGGGCGGCGAGCGGCTCGACCGGTTCCTCGCCGGAATCGCGGAGATCGGCTCTCGAGGGGCGGCTGAGCGGCTCCTCGACGAGGGCGGCGTGCTCGTCGACGGGGCGGCTCAGGGCAAGAGCTACAGGCTCGCGGGTGGGGAGGAGGTCTCTTTCGACCCGCCCGGGCCTGTTGCGTCGACCGTCGAGCCCGAGCAGATGGATCTGCGAATCGCCTACGAGGACGAGCACCTCCTCGTCGTCGACAAGCCGGCCGGGGTCGTCGTCCACCCGGCGCCGGGACACGCAACCGGCACGCTCGTCCATGGCCTTGTAGGACACGCCGTGGCCGGCGGCGACGAGCCGGAACGGCCGGGGATCGTCCACCGGCTCGACCGCGACACGTCGGGGCTCATGGTCGTCGCGCGCTCGGCAGAGGCTCACCGCCGGCTGCAGGCACTCCTCAGGCGCCGCGACCTGAAGCGCGAGTACCTGGCGCTCGTCGTGGGGCGCCCACGATCGCGCACCGGAGTGATCGAAGCGCCGATCGGCCGCGACCGCACGAACCCGCTGCGCCACTCCCTCGACACCGCCAACCCGCGTGACGCCGTGACGCACTTCGAGGTCGAGGAGCTGCTCCCACGGCACGCGCTCCTGCGTGTCTCGCTGGAGACCGGGCGCACGCACCAGATTCGCGTCCACCTGGCCGCGATCGACCTGCCAGTTGCCGGCGATCCGACCTACGGCCGCCCTGCGGAGCTCGGGCTCGAGCGGCAGTTCCTCCACGCGGCACGCCTCGCGTTCCCGCACCCGATCACGGAGGCGCCCGTGGACGTCCGCTCCGAGCTGCCGCCGGACCTGAATGCCGCGCTAGACAGAGCTAGGCAAGGTTCTTAGCGCGCTTCGACTCGTAGAGACGCTGGTCGGCGAGCCGGAACAGCGCGTCGGCCGACTCGCCCTCGCTCGGGTGGTGCGCGAGCCCCGGCG
>JAWVDL010000287.1:0-4412 GCA_033857355.1 Gaiellaceae bacterium
TTCGCCCGGGCGTTCGGCGACCGGCTCGGCGAGGAGGAGCGGCGCATCCTGCAGCGCTTCCTGGAGAGCTCGCGCCTGCGCTACGCCCTTCGTCCGGACGTGTACCGCCAAGCACGACGCGACGACGCGCTGCTCAGGGCGAAGCTCGCGCTCGGTCTGATCTAGGGCTGCGGCTCGGGCTCAGTCGGCGGGGCCGGCTCGAGGCGCTTCGCCTGCACGCGGCGGGCCACGTAGCTCGCTCCGGCGGTGCCGAGGAGGAGCACCGAAATGCCTGCAAGGACGAGCAACGGGAGCGGAATCGCGTCCGCGTTCTTCGGCCCGAGCTTCTCGAGCAGGCTCTGGATCAGGCCCTTGTCGCCGCCCTCTCCGGGGCCGAGGCCTTGGCCGAGCGTGGGCGTGCTGGACGGCCCGGACGGCTTCGTCGGATGCGCGATCGCGTAGAGCATCGCGCGGCGGATCTCGTCCCGGGCCGTCGAGTACGAGTCGGTCACCGGCGGGAGGTGCTTGATCGCTTCCCGGTAGCAGTGCGGCGGGTACGTCCCGTCGACCTTGAAGTCGCTGAACCAGTCGGAGGCCACGTCCTTCCAGCACGGCCGCTTCGCCGACGCGGGGGTGACGGAGACGGAACCGAGGAGGAGGAGGCCGACGGTGAGGGTGAGGAGGAACGTCTTCAGCAGGGTGATCCTAGAGATGGGTACGGCTTTCACGCGTCGGTTGGGGCCGCGCTCGGGCTCAGTGTCGGCCAAGGCGGTGTGTCCGCGGTAAGCCGGGTGTTAGCTGTGTGTAAGAACGGGTTCGCGCGCCGGGGGCCGTGTTAGCGTCGGCGCATGCGAGCGGCCGGCGTGGGCGGTGCGGTGTGCCTCGCGGCGATCGGCTCTCTCCTCTTCTGCGTTCTCTTCTTCGGGCACGGGCCTGCGGACGACTCGCTCGTCTGGATCGGCGGGGCTGCCGTCCTCGTGGTGGCCGTCGCGGTCGGCGGCTCGCTGCTCGGCGCTCTGCCGCGGCCGAGCGCGGGGCGGTCCGGGACTCTTGTCGTCGCGCTGCTCCTCGGGCTTGCGGTGTGGAGCGGGCTGTCCATCCTGTGGTCGATCGAGCCGGATCGCTCCTGGGCGTATCTGAACCGCGAGCTCGCCTACGTCGCGTTCGCGGTGCTCGGCGTCTACGCGGGCTCCCTCGTGCGCGTGCGTGTGCTTGCGGCGGCGCTCGCGGTCCTGCTCGGGCTCGTCTTCGCCTGGGCGTTGCTCGCGAAGATCGTCCCGGGGCTCTACGACGACTACGGGCGTGTGGCCCGGTTGCGGGCGCCGATCGGGTACTGGAACGCGCTCTCGCTGCTCGGCGACGCGGCGCTGCCGCTCGGCATGTGGATCGCGGCGCGGCGCGGGGCTACGCACCGGGTGCGCGCTGCGGGGGTGCTCCTGCTCTACGCCGCGATGGTCTCGATGTTGCTGACGTACTCCCGCGGCGGGCTCGTTGTAGGGGCCGTCGCTGTCGCGGTGTGGCTGTTGATCGGGACGGGCCGGATCGAGAGCCTGGCGGCGCTCGGAATCTCCGCCCCGGCCGCGTTGCTCGTCTTCGCGTACGCGCACACGCTTGCGGGGGTCGCCGGGAACGGGGTCACGCGCGCGACGCGCGGGCACGACGGGCGGCTCTTTGCGGTTGCGGTGGTCGTCGGAGCGGCGGTCGTCGTCTGGACGGCGTTGTGGTCGGCGCGCTGGGAGGAGGCGCACCCGATCTCCGACGCGACCGAGCGGCGGTTCGTGCGGCTTGCGGTGGGCGCGGTGGCGGGCCTCGTCGTCGGGCTGCTCCTCGTGTCGCTGGTGCGGGCGGGCGGGCCCTCCGACTGGGTGAGCGCGCGCTGGCACGAGTTCTCGAGCCCGGCGCAGCTGAACCAGGATCCGGCGCGCCTGCGCAGCTTCAGTTCGAACAACCGCTGGACGTGGTGGAAAGAGGCCGCGAACACGTTCGCCGACCATCCGGTGCAGGGGATCGGGGCCGGTGCCTTCCGGTTCGTGCACCGGCCGCGCTACCAGGGCGACTCGGTCGTCGAGCCCCACAACCTGGCGCTGCAGGATCTTGCGGAGACGGGGCTCGTCGGGTTTCTGCTCGCAATCGGGGCAGCGTTCTGCGCCGTGCTCGCGATTCGGTCGGCGCTTCGGCGGCTCGAGGGGGAGGACCGGGCTGCGGCCGCGGCCCTCGCGGTGGGAGTCGTGGCGTACCTCCTGCACGCGTTGATCGATTTCGACTGGGACTTCGTGGCCGTGACCGCGCCGGTGCTCCTCGCGATCGGTGCGCTCTCGGCGGCCGGGCGGCCGGCGCGGTGGTCGGAGCGGCCGACGCTGACGGACGGGCTCGCGGCGGTGGCCGTGCTGGCCCTGTCGCTCGGCGTCGTGTACTCCCTGGCGGCGCCGTGGCTTGCCGACCGGCGCGTGGGAGCGGCGATCTCCGCGGCGGAGAAGGGAGACGTGGCGGGCTGGATCGCGGCGGCGAAGGAGGCGCACTCGCTCGATCCGCTTTCCGTCGACGCGCTCTTCTACTGGGCGTCCGGCGAGACGACGAAGCAGACGCGCGCCTCGCGGATCCAGGCGGGCCGGCTCTACCAGCAGGCGACGCAGCTCGAGCCGCGGAATCCCGACACGTGGTACCAGCTGGGCCTCTATGAGCTGAACACGCTCGACGCGCCGCAGGCGGCCTTCCGCGACCTGAATCACTCGTACACGCTGGATCGGTTCGGGCCGCTCGGTCAGCCCTGCAGCCCGCTCGACCTCGCGCGGAGGAAGGCCGAGGGGAAGAAGTTCAGCTGCCGATCACCACAGCCAGGTGCGCACCCATGAGGTCGCTCGAGTGGAGTCCGTCGAGCGGGCCGACCGCCTTGATCCCGAGGTCGCGGCCGAGGCGCAGGCCTTCGGGGCGGTAGCCGGGGCGGTACATGACGACGCTGCGGGAGTAGTCGGCACGCGCGGCGTTCCCGACGTTGCCGACGACGTAGCCGAGACCGCGCACGGTGCTCGCCTCCGAGGCGGCGGCTCCCTGGCGTCCGTTCCCGTTCAGGATCTCGACCTCGACGCTGCCGCGGGCGAGCTTCGGCTTGCCGGCGGCGGGGGTGGCGATCTTGTGCGCGGGCGCCGACGACGTGGCGCTCGTGCGCGCGGCGGCCACGTGGTGCGCGAGCGGGCGCCCGAGCGCGATGACGGCGATGACGAGGAGGATGACGAGCTCGAGCGCGGCGAAGCCGGTCGCGACGAGCGTGGCGGTGCGCCAGGGCCTGACGGCGTCGGGTGCGGGGAGCGAGTGGTCCACGGCGGACGCCTATGTTCGATTCGGCCACGCCCGCTCCTCCCCCGGCCGGGGTCAGACCCCGGACGTGGCGCGAAGCGCCACGTCCCAAGACTCGTTTGCGCTCGCGTTGGGTTGCGCGCGGCCTGCGGCCGCCCGCGAGGGGTCAGTCCCCTGCCGTGGCTACGAGGGGCCCGTCATGGAAGCCCACGTCTCGCGGAGCCCCGAGTCCAGGTCGTGCTCGGCGCGCCAGCCGAGCTCGTCCCCGGCGAGGCTCGGGTCGATCACGCTGCGCAGGACGTCGCCGGCGCGCGCAGGCGCGTACTCGGGCTCGCGGTCGACGCCGGTCACGCGGCGGCACGCCTCGTGCACCTCGTTGATCGACTTCTCGGCCCCCGTCCCGACGTTGAAGACGCCTCCCTCGTGCCCGCCCGCCGCCAGCACCGCGCGCACGACGTCGCCGACGTAGATGAAGTCGCGCGTCTGGGCGCCGTCGCCGAAGATCGTCGTCGACTCGCCCGCCTGCATCCGGTCGAGGAAGATCGCGACCACGCCGCCCTCGAGGCTCGGCTCCTGCCGCGGTCCGAAGACGTTGGCGAAGCGCAGCACGACGTGGTGCGAGCCGAAGAGGCGGTTCCAGCCGAAGAGGTATTCCTCCCCGGCGAGCTTCGAGATTCCGTACGGCGAGATGGGCTGCCGCGGATAGCTCTCCGGCGCCGGCCCGTCGCACTCGCCGTAGATCGCCCCGCCCGTCGAGCTGAAGACGAGGTGCGTCCCGTGCTCGCGCGCCGCCTCCAGCATCCGCACCATCCCGAGCACGTTCACGTCCGCGTCGTAGTCGGGGCGCTCGACCGAGGTGCCCACGTCGGCCTGTGCCGCGAGGTGGAAGCACACCTCCGGCCGCACCTCCCCGAACACCCGGCCCGCGTCAGCGCGGATGTCTCCCTCGTGCAGCTCGGCCCCGTCCGGCACCTTCTCGAGGCTGCCTGTGGCGAGCGAGTCGAGGATGTGCACCTCGTCGCCACGTGCGAGCAGCGCGTCCGCGACGTGTGAGCCGATGAAGCCCGCTCCCCCTGTGACCAGCGCCCGCAAGACGGCGCATACTACGGCACCTGTGTTCGTGACCTTCGAAGGGCTCG
>JAWVDL010000288.1:0-10435 GCA_033857355.1 Gaiellaceae bacterium
AGGACGATCACCCGCGCTCCGGTGACGATCGCCCGCGCGAGAGCGACGCGCTGGCGCTGCCCGCCCGACAGGTTCACGCCGCGCTCGCCGATCAGCGTGTCGTAGCCGTCCGGCAGCTCGTCCACGAGGGACGCGACGCCGGCGGCCTCGCATGCGGCAAGGACTTCGTCCCACGGCGCGTCGGGCCGCCCGCCGACGAGGTTGTCGCGCAGCGGTATCGAGAAGAGCACCGGCTTCTGGGTCACGATCGCGACCGCGGAGCGCAGCTCGGCGAGCGCCACCTCGCGCGTGTCGACGCCGCCGACGAGCACTCGCCCTTCGGTCGGGTCGTAGAAGCGCGGCAGCAGGTTGAGCAACGTCGTCTTGCCTGACCCGGTCGGCCCGCAGAGCGCAACGATCTCCCCGGCCGGCACCTCGAGGTCGACGCCGCGCAGCACGTCCTCCTCGTCGCCGTAGGCGAAGCGTGTTCCGTCGAAGCGGACGTCGAGCGGGCCGGAAGGAAGCGCGGTCGGCGACGCGGGCTCCGGCAGGATCGAGACCTCTTCGAGCCAGGCAAACGACCGGCCCGCCGAGGCGAGCGCCCGCTGGGCGAGGTTGATGATCCAGCCCATCGCCTCGAGCGGCCAGACGAGCTGGAGCAGGAGCGTGTTGAAGAGCGTGAACTCGCCGATCGTCATGTCTCCGCTGATCACGCGGAGGCCGCCGAAGTAGACGACGACGGCGATCGAGAGCGCGGGCAGGAAGAACAGGCCGGGCAGGTGCTTCGCCTCGACGCCGGCCTGGCGCAGGACGGTGTCCCGGACGGACTCCGCCTTGCCGCCGAAGCGGGAGCGAACGTCGTCCTCGCGACCGAAGGCCTGCACCATCTCGATGCCCACGACGGCCTCGTCGGCGGCCTCGGTCAGGTCGCCCTTCTTGGCTTGAACCTGGCGTGAGATCGGCATCACCTTGTGCGCGAACAGCCACGCGAGCCCGCCGATCGCCGGCATCGACACTGCCGTGTAGAGCGCGAGCAGCGGCGACACGATGACGAGGACGATCGCGGCGCCCACGATCATCATCACGCTCTGCGCGCCCTGCACCATCCCCCAGCCGATGAAGTACCGAATGGGATAGAGGTCGTTCGTCGCGCGCGAGACGACCTGGCCGGTTGCGTGCCGGTCGTAGAACGCGCGCGGGAAGCGGAGATACGCGTCGAAGAGGAGCTCGCGCATGCGCGCCTCGATACGCACGCCCACGCGCGCGGTCGCGTAGCGGCGCGTGAAGTTGATCCCGGCCCGCAGCGTCGCGAGCACGATCAGGGCGGTCAGGTACGGCCAGAGCTTGCCCGGCTTGCCCGGCACGACCGCGTGGTCGATCGCGCGCTGCATGACGACCGGCATCCCTAGCGACAAGCCGGTGAACACGAACGCGCAGGAGAGCCCGAGCGCGCCCAGCCGCCACTGTTCCCGCCAGAGGCGGAGCAGGCGGCGAAACGTTGGGAGCAGCGGGTAGTCGGGCGGGTCGACGATCATCGGGACGAGCGTTCACTCCTCAAGTCGGCGGGACGGGAACCCGGTCACGCGCGTGCGCGAGCGGGAGGTCGAGGGCCGCGGGCTGGTTCGGAAGACGACCGGTGTTGCCGGCTAGCCGTTCGGGACGCCCGCGCGCGGCATCTCGCACATATGAACGAGGCGTGCACTCATGAGCGTCCCTCCTCTCGGCCTGCGACTTCGAAAACCCGCCGTCGAGAGTACCAGGCCGCCAGGTCGCGCCCGGCTGAACGAGCCCGGACTCGTACGCGAGCACCACCGACCATCGTTGGCGGTAGCGTCGCACGATGCGCCGCCTGCTCCTCCTCGTCTCCGCGCTCGTGCTCGTCGACACGATGCTCTACGCGGCGCTCCCGCCGTTGCTGCCGCACTTCGCCGAGCAGTTCGGGCTGTCCAAGCAGGGGGCCGGCGCGCTCGTCGCGGCTTACGCGATCGGCGCGCTGGTCGGCGGTCTTCCCGGCGGGATCGCGGCGGCGCGGCTCGGCCCGCGGCGCGCCGTCCTGATCGGCCTCGCCCTGATGACGGTTGCGGGAGTGGCGTTCGCCTTCGCCGGCGACCCTTGGACCCTCGGGCTCGCCCGCTTCGGCCAGGGCTTCGGCAGCGCGCTCACCTGGTCGGGAGCCCTGACGTGGCTCGTGGGCGCGACGCCGCGGGAACGACGGGGCGAGGCGATCGGCAGCGCGATGGGCGCCGCGATCTTCGGCGCGCTGCTCGGACCGGTGCTCGGAGCCGCGGCGAGCTTCGCGGGGACGCGGCTCGTCTTTACGTGCGTGGCCGCACTCGGAGTCGTACTTGCGGTCTCGGCGTTCAGGAGCCCGACGGTTCCCGGCGACTCCCAGCCGCTTCGCGCGCTCGCCGGCGCCTTCCGCGAGCCGCGCATCGGCGCAGGGTTGTGGCTGATGGTGCTGCCGGCGCTCCTCTTCGGGATCCTCAGCGTCCTCGCTCCGCTCACGTTCGCGCGAGCCGGCTGGGGCGCCGTGGCGATCGGCGCCGTCTTCCTGGTCGGGGCCACCCTCGAGGCGATGCTGAGCCCGTTCTTCGGGAGGCTCTCGGACCGCCGCGGGCGGCTCTACCCGCTGAGGATCGCCGTCGCCACGTCGGCCGTCGTGACCGCAGTGCTCGCGTTCGGGGGCCCGGCGCTGCTGACTGCGGCGCTCGTCGTCTGCGCCGCGCTCGCCTTCGGCGGCTTCTGGACGCCCGCGATGGCTCTGATCGCCGACGGCGCCGAGCACGCGCGCCTCGCGCAGGGACTCGCGTTCGGTCTGATGAACGCCGCCTGGGCCGCGGGAAACTCGATCGGGCCGGGCGCGGGCGGGCTGCTCGCCGACCGCGCCGGCGATGCGGCTCCGTACCTGATCGCCAGCGCGCTCTGCGTCGCAACGCTCGTCGCGCTCCGGGTCACAAGCCCGGGCGAAACAGGAATGCCCGGTGTGGCGGGATGAACGTGCCGAGCTCGAGGACGATCTGCGCATGACGGCGAAGCGGAATCGACCGCGCTGACCCGCGCCAACGCCGGCCTGCCACGTAGGCCCGCACGGGCGCCGAGCCGTTCGTCCTGAAGCCGAGGAGACGACTGGTCGAGAGCGGCTGGCCCCAGACCCGGAAGAAATCGCCGAGCGTGAGCTGCGAGCCGCGCCGCACCTCGATCACGCCGGTTGGCTCGAGCGTCTGCATGACGTACGAGCACCGGCGCCGGCGGGCAACGCCTATCCCTGCAGGAAGGATCACGACCCGACCCCGCGCGAACACCTCCAGGTGAACGCCGAATCGGCGTCCACCGGCCCCGCACCGGAAGGGCCCGACAGGCTCGCCGCGGACAACGGCGTGGGTGGCGGCCGGCGGATGAAAGCGGGGGCCGACGCCGATCGGAGTCGGGATCGGGTCTGCCCCGAACATGTCCCCGAGACTATCCTGGCGCCGGTGAAGGCTGCGGTCATGCTGGCCGGCGTCGTCCTCGTCGCGACGGCCTGCTCCTCCTCGTCGTCCAGGCCGGCGAATCCGACGATGGCGGCGGCGCAGACCTTCCGGCTGGACGGCTTCCAACCCGCGCAGGCCGTGGCGCCCGGCCGATCGTTCGAGATCTCCTTCCGGATCGCGAAGCCCGGCGGCGGCACGCTCACCGCGTACCGGACAGGCCCCGGCCCGCACACCGGCGTTCATCTCATCGTCGTGCGCGACGATCTGTCGACGCTCGTCCATCGCCATCCGCCCATCGCGGCCGACGGCACGATTCGGCAGCGACTCGTCCTCCCGGAAGGCGGGCGCTACCGCGTGCTGGTGGACGTCTACCCGCGCCTCGCCGGGCCGCTGCGGAACTTCCAGCTCACCGGGAACGTCGACGTGTCCGGAGCGGCGCCGAAGCGGCCGCTGCCGCCGTTTCGACCGACCGAGGTCGTCGACGGCTACCGCGTCACGCTGCACGGCGCGGGACGCATCAAGGCCGTCTCGCCGACGTTCGCGGACGTGACCGTCACCGACCCGACCGGACGTCCGGCGCGGTTCAGCGAGTGGTACGGCGCTCTGGCGCACGCGATCTTCTTCCGGGCGGGCTCGCTGGACTACTTCCACACGCACGTGTGCGGGGCCGCGGCATCGGCATGCGCCTCGGCCGTCGGCGGCACGCGCATCGTCGGGAAGTCGACGAAGGCGGGCCGCCTGAACGTGGGCATCTTGCTTCCGGTACCGGGAAAGTGGCGGCTCTTCCTGCAGTTCAAGCCCGGCGCGCACGTCGTGACCGCGCCGTTTACCCTGACGGTGCGATGAGGAAGGTCGTGCTCTGGATCGGGATCGTCGCGCTGGTCGTGCTCGCCGCGCGCTCGCTTGCGTATCAGCTGGCGCCGAAGCCCACGGCGCTCACTTTTGCGCTGCAGCACGAGGCCGGAGGTCCGAGGCTCGTCGTGACCGTGCTCGCCGCCTTGGCGGTTGCTTTCGGGGGCGCCGCAGCGTTGCTCTGGCTCGCCTCGATGGCGGTGCGGGAGCGGCATGCGGTCCGGAGCCGCGTCGGATCGCCTCCGTCGCTCCGCATCGCCGCGGTCGTGCGGACGGCTTTGTTCCTCTTCGTCACGACGTCGCTCGTCTTCGCCGCCGTCGAGTCGTACGTGCACTGGCGCGCCGGCATGGGCGTGCACGGCCTGCAGTGCCTGCTCGGGCCGCAGCATCGCGACGCCCTACCGTTGCTGGCGGCGCTCTCGGCACTCGCTGCGGGCTGCCACGGCGCGCTCTCGCACCTGCTCGGCTGGATGCGCGAGACGCTGGACCTGCTCGTCCGCACGCCCCGTGTGGCGGGATTGCGCCCCGCGATCGTCCTGCGACCCGCGACGGCGCGCGCCCGCAGCGTGTTTCCACCCGGCCCGCACGATCCGCGTGGCCCGCCCCTGCTCGCTTCGGTCTAGCTCCTCGGCGGCCTCGTCTCGACGCCGCCCCGAATCGAAAGGGAACCTGGATGAAGCTTGCAATAACGGCTCTTGCGGCGATCGGCGCGCTTGCCACCGCAGGGAGCGCTTTCGCCCACGCCGAGGTGAGCCCGGCGGTCGTGCTCTCCAGGCACGGCCAGGAGTTCTCGTTGATTGTTCCGACGGAGAAGGAGAACGCCAAGACGACGGCGGTCGAGCTCACACCGCCGGCCGCCTTCTCGATCGACTCGTTCGCGCCCACACCCGGCTGGAAGCGGGACGTTCGGTCGACCGGCACGGGCGAGAGCGCCCAGATCCAGAAGGTGACGTGGTCCGGCGGTTCGGTCCCGCACGAGGAGTACGCCGTCTTCCGGTTCCTCGCCCAGCCCGACTCGAGCGGCGACTTCGAGTTCAAGGTGCGCCAGACCTACTCGGACGGCACGGTCGTCGATTGGACCGGCGCGGAGAGCTCCGACACGCCGGCGCCGCACGTCAAGGCGGTGTCGAGCCTGGGTGGAGGCGGCACGTCGACGCTCGCGCTGATCGCGCTCGTGGTCGCTGCCGCGGCGCTGCTTGTCGCGGCCCTCGGGCTCGTCGGCGGGAGGCGCGTCCTCGCGTGACACGGAGGTGGCGGACCGGCGCCGCGCTCGTCGCGGCCATCGCGGCGCTCGCGGCGCCGGCCGCCGCCTCGGCTCACGCGACGCTGACACGGACATCCCCCTCCGCGAGCGCGAACCTCACGCGGCCGCCGGCGCAGGTCTCGCTCACCTACTCCGAGCCGATCGAGGCGCGCTTCGCGATCGTGTCCGTCACGGACGCAAGCGGGAAGCAGGTGACGGCCGGCCCGCCCGTGGGGGCGCCGGGCGATCCCGCGACGCTCGTCACGCGCCTGCGGCCGATCTCGAGCGGCTGGTACCTCGTCTACTGGCGGGTCGTCTCGGCGGACGGTCATCCGGTCCGTGGCGCCTTCACGTTTGCGGTCGGCCCCAGCGCCGGCCCGGCGCCGCAGTTCCCGATCCCGTCGCTCAGCGAGACCGCGACCACGTCGCAGCTCCTGATCGCGCGCTGGATCGTCTTCCTCTCGCTGATGAGCGCGGTTGGGCTGTTCGTCCTGCGGGCGCTGATCGCACGGCCCCTGGTGCGCACCCTGCGGGGATCGTCGCTACGCGCGCTCGGGATCGCCCTCGCCGGCTCGCTGGCGGTCGCTCTCGTCGCGATCCCCGTGTACGTCGTCCTCGCCACCGCGCAGTTCGCGCTGCGCTCCGCGTTCGACCTCGGCGCGATCGTCCCGCTGCTCCGCAGCTCCGCCTTCGGCCGCGCCTACACCGACCTGGAGCTCGTCGTCGCGTTGTTTGCGCTCGCGGCGGGCGTGGCCGTGCTCGTCGATCGGCCCGAGCGCGAGCAGCGCTCGCTGGCCGAGCTTCTGTCCGTGACGGGAGCCCTGCTCGCCGCCGCGGCCTGCGTCGTCGTCCCGGGCATCGCCGGCCATGGAGGCCAGACGTCCCCGCGCGGGCTCTCGATCCCCGTCGACGCGCTGCACGTCGCCGCCGGCTCGGTGTGGGTGGGTGGGCTCATCGGCCTGCTCGTACTCTGGCGAAGCACCGGAGAGCTGCTCCGCGTCGCGGCGCTGTCCTTCGTCGTGCCGCGCTTCTCGCGGATCGCCTTCGCCTCGGTGATGCTGCTCATCGCCTCGGGCGTGGTGCGCTCGCTCCAGTACCTGCCCACCCTTGCGTCCCTGTGGCAGACGTCGTACGGAAAGACGTTGCTGGTGAAGATCGCGCTGCTCCTCGCGGCGATGCTGCTCGCGGCGGTCAATCTCGCCCGCACGAAGCCGCGGCTCGAGGCGGCGGCGACGCAGCCCACGCGAGCGGCCGGCGCTGCGATTCTCCTGCGACGGCTAGTGGCAGGCGAAGCAGTGCTCGTGTTCGCCGCGGTCTTCGCGGCGGGCGTCCTGTCGAGCATCGCGCCGCCCTCGAAGGCTCTGAGCAAGATCGGGTCGGTCAGCGCACACGTCGGACCGGGCCCGGTCGCGCGGGTCGTCGAAAGTGGTCCGTACAAGCTCGAGCTCCGGGTGGCGCCGAACAGGGCCGCCCTCCCGAACGACTTCGGAGTTCGAATCACACGCGGCGGCAAGCCGGTCACGGGCGCCGAGGTCGTGACCCGTTTCGACATGCTCGACATGACGATGGGTGAGCTGGCGTACAAGCTGCGGGAGGTGAGTCCGGGGACGTACAGCCGCTCGGCCCCGGCGCTGGTCATGGTCGGACACTGGGGCCTGCGCTTCGAGATCGCGCCGCGCGGTGCACCGCCGTTCGAAGTGCAGCTGCTAGATCGGGCCGGCGGATGAGCGTCGGCGTCCGGCTTGCGCTCTCGGTGCTCGCGTTCGTCGCCGGTCTGACGGCGTGGCTCGTCGTGCTCCTGCTGTTGCGCGACGCTCTCTAGCGGGCGGACGCCGTTGCCGACGCCCGCCCGCGCGAGGGTTGACTAGAAGCCGCCGGTTCCGTTCGGCGTGCCGAGGCCAGTCGGTCCGTCGTAGCCGGTGACGGCGGTGCAGAAGTACGGCTGGCCGGTCCGCCTCCTGCCGTTTCCGGTGCAGCTGCCGTTGCTCCCACCGACGACGTCGAACAACGAGGCGGTGTGTCCGTACGGGATCCGCGCGGCGTAGTCGATCGTGCCGGCGTTGCCTGCGAGTCCGTAGACGGCCGCGATGATCGGCGACGCGACGCTGGTGCCGCCGAACACGTACCAGTTGTTTCCGCCCGTCGACCCGTAGGTGTCGTAGACCGCGACGCCGCTGTTCGGGTCGGCGACGGCGGAGACGTCTGCTTCCATCCGCCGTGCGCAGCCGGTGTCGGTCTGCCAGGACATCTTCCCGAAGTACGAGCTACAGCCGCTGCCGGCCCCGCTCCACGCGCTTTCCGTCCAGCCGCGCGCGGTCGAGGACCTCGCCAGGTTCGTCCCCCCGACAGCGACGACGTGGTTGTCGGCCGCCGGGAACTCGACGCCGTACCCGCTGTCTCCGGAGCTCGCGGTGACTGCGATCTTGGGATGGTTGTAGTACGAGTCGTAGGAGGTCTCCCCGGAGAACTCGCCGGACGTTCCGTAGCTGTTGCTGATCGCTGTCGCGCCCATCGCCGCTGCGCGATTCACGGCGGCTCCGAGGTCGGCGAAGCTGTTCGAGTTCGCCTCGACGAGCAGGATCTTGCACTGAGGACAGATCGCCGAGACCATCTCGATGTCGAGGTCGATCTCTTGGCCCCACCCGGTGTCACCGGCCGGCATCGGGCTCGTCGTCCCGTTCTGGTTCACCGCTTGGAAACAGCCGGTCCCGCTCGTGCAGCTCGTGAGTCCGAACCTGCTCCTGTAGGCGGCAAGATCGGACTCGGCATTCGGATTGGCGTACGCGTCGACGATCGCAACCGTCGAGCTCGAGCCGCCCGAGAGCTTGTACGCGGACTGCAGATCTGCAGGCGCGTATCCGTTCGAGTATGTCGGCGTGGCGAGCGGGGTGGCGCCGTCCGTTTCGGTCACGACCCGTGCATCGCAGGCGGCCGCGTCCGGGCCGTTCGCCTTCGCGCAGACGCCCTTGTCCTTATGGGGTGGAAGGCCGTTGCCGTTTCCTGCCCCTGCGGACGAGCTGCCGAGCACGAGGAACGCGGACGAAAGGACGACGACCGAGAAAATACGTCGCATGAGACCCCTTACCTAGAAGTGACTTGCCCCGCGCGAAAGTAGCACTGTTTCCGCCGCTTGCCTAGCGGGCGAGCTAGCGGACGGTGAAGCGCGGGCCCAGGAAGAGCACGGTGCGCTCGGGCGCGACCGCCGAGCTGAGCTGCACGGCCGCGACGTAGGTGCCCTTCAGGAGACCCGTCTTCGGAACCTTGACGATCTCCTTCCAGTACGCCTTGATCGCGCCCTGCTGCACGGCCTGAACCTGTGGCACGCCGCCGTCCGCGAGGGCGCGCGCGATCGCGTTCCGCGAGACACGTCCCTTGCCTGCCACGCGCACGACAGCGGAGACGACCTTCACGTCCTCGCCGACCGTCGCCGTCGCCCAGGTCGAGCGCTTGTACGACTTCCACGAGAGCGACGCCCCGACGACGGCCGTCGTGTGGCGCCACTGGATCGCAGTCCCCGCGCACTTGCCTCCGGTCTCGGCGATGGCCTGCTTCACGGCCGCGTAGGCCGGCCGCGCCGAGCCGTCTGCGCGCATGAGCCCGGACTGGAAGCCTTCCAGCGACGTCTCGTCGATCAGGTGGAAGAAGAGGACGTCGGACACCTGCGCGTCGCATTCGAGCCTGCGCACGAGGTCGCCGTAGATGCCGGCCTGTGCGTCCTCGGCGGCGGTCTCGACGTTCTCGGTGCCGGTGTAGGCCGCGAGGTAGCCCTGTGGCACGGCGGCCTGCCAGCCGATCTCGGTCACGCGAAACCCGAGGCCCGTCTCGACCGTCGGCTGCGGCGTGCCGTGGAACGCGTCCCAGAGCGCCTGCTTCACCCGGTCGAGGTTCGCCACGCTGGCGTTCGGCCACTGGGCGCCCTTGTCGATCGTGTCGGTCGAGGCCTGCGGGTAAGGATGGAAGCCGAAGTCGTCCATGATCGGGCGCGTCCGGCCGCTCGCGCGGTACGCGGCGCCGGCGGCGGCGATGAAGCGGACGGGAGACATCGAGATGTTGCTCGCCGCGGTCGGATCATCGTTGCCGCGGTGCGAGAGCGCGAAGCCGATGACGCGAATCGAGGGGTTGACCGCCTTCAGCGCGTCATAGCCGCTCGCGAGCAGCGCCTCGTAGGCGGAGGGCGACGCGGGGTTGCCGGCCTCGTCGAACTGGGGCTGCCAGAAGCGGGGCTGGTTCGGCTCGTTGCCGACGACGTAGTCGGTGACCTGGGGGTAGGTCGTCGCGAGTTGCTGGAGGAAGGCCGTGAACTGCGCGGCCGTGGTGAAGGAGCGGGTGATCGAAGCGGCCTGCTTGGGCTGCACCGAGAAGATGATGTGGACGCCGCGGGCCGCCGCCTGCGGCACGACGCGGTTGAGGAAGAGCTTCTCCGGGATGGCCGTCGGGCTGGCGGGATCCCATGTGACCGTCATCGCGTTCTCGGACATCCCGAGGTCGCGCAGCATCGGGAAGAAGGCCGCGCCGCCGTCCTGCGCGAACTTCGCGTGGTCGTCGGTGACGCCGAACGCCGACGCGCCGAGGGCGACCCCGGACAGGCTGAGCGCGCCGATAGCGCACGAGATGACCGCAGCGAGACGTCTCACGCCTCTGTGTCATCGGCGGCGCGCCCCAGGCCGCTTGATAGCCCGTTCGGGGCTACGTCCAGGCGGGGGAGAGCCCGTCGGCCGCGTCCGGCTTGGCGGAGCCCGTCAGCGTCCAGCGAACCGCGCCGAGGGCCCAGCCGGCGAGCGCGAGCAGGAGCACGCCGCTCACGAGGATTGCAAACAGGAGATAGCGCTTCATCGTTCCGTCACCGTACGCCTGCCGATCATCCCGCACATCGGCCGGAAGTTCAATCTCG
>JAWVDL010000289.1:0-6069 GCA_033857355.1 Gaiellaceae bacterium
CACCCGGCCACGGCGACTTCCTGCACTCGCTGCGGCGGGAGGGCGTGCTCGGCGAACTGCGCGCGCGCGGCGTGCGGCTGCTGCTCCTCTCCAACGTGGACAACCTCGCGGCACGCGTCGACCCCGCCGTCGTGGGCGCGCATCTCGCCGGCGGCCGTCCGGTCACGCTCGAGGTGACCGCGAAGGCGCCCGGCGACACCGGGGGAGCGCCCGCGCTCGTCGAGGGCCGCCCAATGGCCGTCGAGGGCTTCCGCTTTCCGCCCGGTTTCGACCAGAGCCGGATCTCCGTCTTCTCCACGAACTGCTACGTCTTCGACCTCGACGCGCTGGACCGCGAGTACGACCTGACCTGGCTCTACGTGGAGAAGGAGGTCGAAGGGCGGCCCGCCGTCCAGTTGGAACAGCTCGTGAACGACATCACGAGATTCCAGCCGACGACGTACCTCCAGGTGCCGCGCTCGGGCCCGCAGGGCCGCTTCTTCCCGGTCAAGACCCCGGAGGATCTCGAGGCGGCCCGCGAGCCCCTGCGCGAGCTTTTGCACAGTTCCGTGACGGACTAGCCACCCCCGCCCGCCTACGCTCGGAGGTGTGCTCGAGTTGCTGCTCCCGCAGCGCTGCGTTGTCTGCTCCGCGCCCGGAGCTCAGGTCTGCGCGCACTGCCGCGGCGCCCTGCCGAAAATCGTCGCGCCCGTCTGCGAGCGGTGTGGCGCGCCCACCGCGTGGCCGGTCGCGCGCTGCGCCGAGTGCTCGGGGCGGCGGCTGGCGTTCGCGTCCGCGCGCGCGGCCGTCGCGTACGACGAGGCCGTGCGCGCGCTCGTGCGCGAGTGGAAGGAGCGCGGCCTGCGCCGGCTCGCAGGGCTCGCTGCAGATCTGGTCGCGGGAAGCCTGGAGCGCCCCGAGGGCAGCGTCCTCGTCCCGGTTCCGGCCGACCGCGATCGCAGCTTGAAGCGCGGCCACGAGCCGGCTGCACAGCTGGCCCGCGAGCTCGGAAGCCGCTGGGAGCTGCCGGTCGAGCGGTTCCTTCGACGCACCCGCGCCGGTGCCCGGCAACGTGGCCTGTCGCAGGCCGCACGTCGCGCAAACGTCCGCGGCGCGTTCGCTGCGACGCGGCACATCCAGACCAGAATCGTCCTGGTCGACGACGTCTACACAACCGGTGCGACGGCCAACGCGGCCGCGTCCGCGCTCCGCAAGGGCGGCGCACGCCGGGTCGACGTCGTCACCTTCGCCCGCACGATCCGCATCCGCTAGATTCGTCTCCAGCGACCTCGGGAGGCGGCATGAGACTTCAGGTGAAGGGCCGGAACGTCGAGGTCAGCGAGTCGATTCGCGAGTACGCCGAGCGCAAGCTGGGGAAGCTCGACCGGCTGCTGAACGACCTGACCACCGTCGAGCTCGAGCTCGCCGTCGAGCGGAATCCGTCGATTGCCGAGAACCAGGTCGCGGAGGCCACGATCTTCACCAAGGGCCCCGTCCTGCGCGCGCGCGAGGCCTCGGGCGACATGAAGGCGTCCATCGACCAGTTGACCGAGAAGCTGATGCGCCAGGTCAAGCACTACCGCGAGTCGCGGCAGGATCACCGCCGCCCGCGAGGCCCGGCACTCAGCGCCGACCCGGGAGGACCCGTGACCGACGACGCAGCAGAGCCGCAGATCGTCAAGACGAAGCAGTTCGCCGTCAAGCCGATGAGCGCGGAGGAAGCCGTGCTGCAGCTCGAGCTCGTCGGCCACGACTTCTTCGTCTTCCAGAACGCCGACTCGAGCGACCTGAACGTCGTCTACCGGCGCCGCGACGGGGGCTACGGGCTCATCGAGCCACAGATCTAGGAGGGCTTGGTGGGGCGTTGCTCGTCGTCGGGGTGCGATGGTCGTTCCGAGGCACGGACGCAGGGCGCGTTCGTACCCGGAGGGTACGGGCGCAACCGAGGACACCGCCTCGGGGCGAGCAGCGCGGCCCGGCGGCTCAGACGACGTTCCACCGAGCCCTCCTAATTGCGCTGGCCCTGGCAGCGAGCGGAGACGCTCAACGAGAAGCTGATGCGCGAGGCCGGGCTCGACAGCGGAGCCGCGCCGCCGGAGCCCGAGCTGCTCCCCGTTCCCCCGATCCGGCACGCGAGCTCGGCCGACGTGGCGATCACGGGTCTCCACCGCACGCGCGAGTGGGACGTCACCGCGCTCGCCGAGGCGCCGGAGCTCGAGGGCGACGAGGTGCGCTTCGACGTCCTGCCCGACGGCACGATCCTCGTGGAGGACGAAGTCGGGGACGCGGGACTCGCTCCGCTGGCCGAGGCCGTCGAGGCGAGCCTGCCGTCGCCGTACCGGGCCCGGGCCGTGCGGCGCACGGACGCGCGCTGGGCGATCCAGGCCCGAGCGATCCGTGTCGTCGAGCTGCCGGATCAGCCCGGCGACGCGATCGAGATCACCAACCGCGAGGGCGTGCGCGAGCTCAAGATCGACGGCGAGCGCTCGTTCGGGAGCGTGCCTGCACTCGAGCAGCTCGCGAGCGACCAGTTCTCGGATTACGCGCTCCAGGCCCAGCGGCTCGACGGCGATCTCTGGGAGCTGCGGGTGGATCCGCTCTAAGCCGGGCAGCTAGCGCCGAGCACTTTGGCCTCTCGGGCGATGACAAGCGAGTCCGAGCGGGTCTCGGCGAAGGCGGCGCGCCCTTCCCCGAGCTTCCGTGCCAGCACTGCTTCGTGGAACCGGTCGACCGCATCCACGCGGGCCTGTGCCGCGTGAGTGAGTCGCTGGAAGGGCTGCAAGGCGCCCTTTGGAGGAACGATCTGGCCCACCGAGTTCTGGAACTCGGCCTCGACGAGCCTTCGCGCCGCGAAGCTCGCCAGGTAGGCGCTTCGCGTGCGCGGGCTCTTCAGCCGGTGCAGGTCGCTCGTCCGCGCCGTGCACGCCGTCTCGATTCGGTGGACGAACGCCGCGCGCTCGTGCCCAGTCTGCTTCGGGAGCTTCGCCGCGATGTCGCCGCAGCCCGACAAGACCGTCGCGAGACAGCCGATCAAGAGCGCGCGGATCAGAGGCGTGCGGCTCACCTCACAGCAGGGATCGGCTGCAAACCGACCCCTAACATCCACCCAACGGGGGAGCCGATACCCTAGGAACGATGTCTTCGCAGCTCGGCAGCTTCGAGAAGGTCCTCCGCTTCGGCGAGGGCCGCCGCATGAAGCGACTGGCCGAGCAGGCGGCCTATATCGACACGCTGGAGCCCGAGTTCGAGGCGCTTTCCGACGATCAGCTACGCGACAAGACCGCGGAGTTCCGTCAGCGGCTGGAGAACGGGGAGGAGCTCGACAACCTCGTCTTCGAGGCCTTCGCCGCCGTCCGCGAGGCCCGCAAGCGAGCATCCGACCAGCGCCTCTTCCCGGTCCAGATGATGGGCGGGATCGTCCTCCACGAGGGGGACATCGCCGAGATGAAGACCGGCGAGGGCAAGACGTACGTGGCCTCGCTGGCGCTGTACCTGAACGCGCTGAAGGCCGAGGGCGCGCACCTCGTCACGGTCAACGACTACCTCGCGAAGCGCGACGCCGAGTGGAACCGGCCGGTGTACGAGGCGCTCGGCATGACCGTCGCGCACATCGAGAACATGATGCCGTTCGACGAGCGCCGCGCCTCCTACGAGGCCGACATCACCTACGGCACCAACTCCGAGTTCGGCTTCGACTACCTGCGAGACAACATGTCGGTCGCGCTCGACGGCCTCGTCCAGCGCGGACATCCGTACGCGATCGTGGACGAGGTCGACTCGATCCTCATCGACGAGGCGCGCACCCCGCTGATCATCTCGGGCGAGCCCGAGACCGCTGCGGAGCTCTACTACGACTTCGCGCGCATCGCGAAGCAGCTCACCGGCGTCATCGCCAAGCCGAAGTCGAAGATCAACCCGAGCGAGGAAGAGCCCGGCGACTACGAGTACGACGAGAAGCACAAGACCGTCTCGCCGCGCGAGTCGGCGATCGAGGCGGTCGAGCGCACCCTGCGGATCGAGAACCTCTACGACCCGCGCAACTCGCAGCTCGTCAACCATCTCGTCCAGGCGCTGAAGGCGGAGTCGCTCTACAACCGCGACGTCGAGTACGTCGTCCAGGAGGGCGAGGTCAAGATCGTCGACGAGTTCACCGGCCGGATCATGGAGGGTCGCCGCTGGTCGGAAGGACTGCACCAGGCCGTCGAGGCCAAGGAGGGCGTGAAGATCCAGGAAGAGCACGTCACCCTCGCGACGATCACGCTCCAGAACTACTTCCGCCTCTACGACAAGCTCGCCGGCATGACCGGTACGGCCAAGACCGAGGAGAAGGAGTTCGTCGAGATCTACGACCTGAACGTGGTCGAGATCCCGACGAACGTCGCGGTCGTCCGCGAGGACAAGAACGACCTGATCTTCAAGACGAAGGACGCGAAGTTCGACGCCGTGGTCAAGGACATCGTCGAGCGCAGCGAGTCCGGGCAGCCGGTGCTCGTCGGCACGATCGCGGTCGAGACCTCCGAGCATCTCGCGGAGCTGCTGACGCGCCGGGGCGTCCCGCACAACGTGCTCAACGCGAAGGAGCACGAGCGCGAGTCGGAGATCATCAAGGACGCCGGTCAGCCGGGCCAGGTCACGATCGCGACGAACATGGCGGGGCGCGGCGTCGACATCAAGCTCGGCGAAGGCGTGGTCGAGCTGGGCGGGTTGTACGTGCTCGCGACCGAGCGCCACGAGGCGCGCCGCATCGACAACCAGCTCCGCGGCCGCTCAGGGCGCCAGGGCGACCCAGGCGAGACGCGCTTCTACCTGTCCGGTGAGGACGAGCTCGTGCGCCTGTTCGCCGGCGATCGGATCAAGAACATCATGCAGCGGTTCAAGCTCCCGGACGACCAGCCCATGGAGGCCAAGATCCTCTCCAACCAGATCGAGGGCGCGCAGAAGAAGGTCGAGGAGCAGAACTTCGTCATGCGCAAGAACGTCCTCAAGTACGACGACGTCATGAACTCGCAGCGCATGGTGATCTACGAGCAGCGCCGCCGTGTGCTCGAGGGCGCCGACCTGTCCGAGGAGGTGCTCGACTGGGTCGACGAGGTGATCGCGAACGTCGTCGCCGAGTTCACGCAGGAGGAGTACGCGGAGGAGTGGGATCTCGATGCGCTCACGCGCGGGATGGCCGATCTGTACGGGTCGGAGATCACCGCGGACGAGCTGCGCGAGGACTACGGCGCCGGCTTGACGCGTGAGGCTCTGGTCGAGGACTTCCAGACCGACGCGCGCGAGCGCTACGCGGCGAAGGAGGAGGAGTTCGGCCTCGATCCGGAGACGGAGACGCCGATCATGCGGGAGCTCGAGCGCTACGTGATCCTGCAGGTCGTCGACGTGCGCTGGCGCGAGCACCTCGAGAACATGGACTACCTGCGCGAGGGCGTGCACCTGCGCGCAATGGCGCAGAAGGATCCGCTCGTCGAATACCGCGCCGAGGGCCACGAGATGTTCCAGGCGCTCGGGGCCGCGATTCACGAGGAGGTCGTCGCGCTGCTCTTCCACGCCGAGATCACGACCGAGGAGGCCGCGCAGCTCGAGCAGGCTCAGGCCGCCGAGGGCAACGGGAACCTGCGCTACGAGCACGAGGCTCTCGCCGGGGCGGATGCGATCAGCCAGAGCGCGGGCGGCAACGGGCTGACCATGGCTAGCGCCGCGATTGCCGGTGGGCTGTCCGCCGAGTCGGGCTCGGTCTCGACGCAGCAGATCGTCAAGTCGGAGCAAGAGCAGATCGGCCGCAACGATCCGTGCTGGTGCGGGAGCGGCAAGAAGTTCAAGAAGTGCCACGGCGCTTGACTTCCGGGTGAACCGAGCGGTAGCGAGCCGGGTTCGCGCCATGTCCGGCGCAGCCGGTGGGGCCTGGCCCCGGGCGGTGGCGCCAGACGGCACGGCCACGTGGGAGGGGGCCGATCCGCCGGCGCATCATTTCCCTGCACGTAGCGGGGCGGCTGTCCCAGGTCTCCGTTGCGGGCCCGTCGAGGGCGGACGGTGTGGTCTGGCACCGACGACGGGCGATTCTGCGACACGCCGCGCGATTTTGGACCGCTC
>JAWVDL010000290.1:0-5119 GCA_033857355.1 Gaiellaceae bacterium
GGGGACGAGCGCGTGCTCAGGCGGACGGCGTCGACACCTTCAGGCTGAGCACGTCGGGCCGGTGGTAGTGGCCGGCCGCGTCGAAGCGCTGGCGCTCCTCGTACAGCAGCGTCGGGTCGAGCTCGGCGTAGAGGATCCCCTCCTCGTCCCAGAGCGGCCCGGCTAGGTACGAACCGTCGGGGGCGAGGATCGCCGATCCGCCGCGGCCGACGAACTCGCCGCCGTCCGCGAGCTCCACGTCGGCCGGGTAGCTCGACGCGCGCTGGAAGACGCAGCAGCTCAGGACGAACGAGCGGGACTCGCGCGCGATGTGCTGGATCGACGCGTGCCACGTCTCGTCGTCGTCGGCGGTGGGCGCGAGGTAGATCTCGATGCCCGACTGGTAGAGCGCGAAGCGCGCGAGCGGCATGAAGTTCTCCCAGCAGATCAGCCCGCCGACGCGCCCGATCTCGGTCTCGACCGCCTCGAGCCCGCCCCCGTCGCCAAGCCCCCAGACGAGCCGCTCGTGGTTCGTCGGCATCAGCTTGCGGTGGTGGATGTCGAGCGTGCCGTCAGGCCCGAAGACGAGCAGCGCGTTGTACAGCGTCCCGCCCGCGCGCTCGTTGGCGCCGACCGCGAGCCGGATCGAGTGCTCGCGCGCGATCGCCCCGAGCCGCTCCGTGTCGGGCCCGGGCACCTCGAGCGACTCGCGCGCCAGCCGGCCGAACGTCGTCTTCCCGTCGCCGCCGCCGGCCAGGAAGCGCGCCCACCGGTTCGACGGGTAGACGGGGATGAACGTCTCGGGGAAGAGCGCCAGCTTCGCACCCTGGCCCGCGGCCTCGGCCACGAGCCCTTCCAGCTTGTCGATCGTCGCAGCCTTGTCGAGGACCACCGGCTCGGCCTGGACGCACGCGACCTTGACGAGCTCGTTCATGCGGAGTCGGCCGCGAGCTCCTCGACTCGGTCGCCGACCGAGATCTCACCGTCGGTGAGGATGTCCGCGTTCAGGCCGCCGCGGTTGACGAGGCCCTTGATCACGCCCTTCTGGGTCATCTTCTCGAGGCTCGAACAGGGATGGCAGAGCTCGACACCGAGGCATTCGACGTCGCCGACACGGAAGCGCTTGCCGATGAGGGCGTTCAGGTCGACTCCGCTCGTCAGGACGTTGCGGCGGCTCTCGGCGGCCGACAGCTCGATTCCCGTGTCTGCGCGCATGCCCTCCAGCGCCTCCGCCTGGATCAGCGTCAGCGCGCGCCCGGAAGGCGCATCGTCGTAGAAGTGGCGGTTGCCCTCGAGCCCGCTCCCGGCGACCGCGCGCACGCGCTCGACCGGCTCGGGCAGCGTCTCCTCGGGCCCGATGAAGATTCCTTCGACGCGTCCGGCGCTCATGTCGTAGAGCCTACTTGGCTCACCCGCGCGCAACGGTCTCGCGCGCGTAGCCGACCGCGGTTGCGGCCTGGCCGAGCGCGACGAGCGCGCCGACGCGCGCGCCCGAGGCGAACCCATCGGCGATCAGGGAGCCGTAGAAGGCCGGTCGCTCGAGCCTCCACGCGCGGTGCGCACCGCGGTACCGGCACGAGCCGCGCCCGTACGCGAGCTGTTGGCGGAGGAACGTCGCGAACGTCAGACGCTGCCGGTGGAGGACGACCGCATCCGGGACATACGCAAGCTCGTGTCCCGCCGAGCGCATGCGGAAGCACCAGTCGCGGTCGCCGCCGGCAAACGCGTACCGCGGATCGAACTGCACCTGCCGGAAGACCTCCGTCCTGCACGCGAAGTTGTTGGAGGAGCCGAACGCGCTCCATCCATCCGCGACCGAGCGCTCGACGAGATGCGACACGACGAGCTGCGACGCGGCGGCGGTCGCCGAGCGGGGATCGGCGTTGAGGGTGCGACCGATCGCGGCGGCGGCACCAGCTTCGATGCGCTGCTCCAGCCGCTCGGCCCAGTCCGGCAGCGGCTCGCAGTCGTCGTCCGTGAAACAGACGATCGGCGCACGCGCGAGGGACACGCCGTGGTTCCGCGCAGCGCCGGGCCCGCGCCGCTCCTGCCGCACGACGCGAGCTCCATCCATGGTCTCGAGCCCTGGCTGGTCCCCTCCGTCCTGCACGACCACGATCTCGAGCGAGTCCCGGAGGCTCTGCCGCTGCAGCGCCGACACGCAGCGGCGCAGCGAGTCCAGCCGGTCGCGCGTCGGCACCACCACTGTGACCCGCGGTTCGTCCACCGCGGCGAGCGTAGCGTGGTAGAACCGGCGCGCGTGGACGTCCCGGAGCAGCCCCTCCTCATCCTCGGGACTCACTTCTTCGCGCCGGAAGTGCTCGATCTGATCTCCGAGACGCCCGGCTTTCGGGTGGACGGCTTCGTCGAGAATCTCGACCGGGAGCGGACGCTCGAGCCCGTGGCGGGCCTCCCGGTGCACTGGATCGGCGACGTGGCGCCCTTCGCGGCAACGCATCGGGCGGTTTGTGCGCTCGGAACGACGACCCGCTCGCGCATCGTCGAAGAGGCGGCCGCACAGGGGCTCGGCTTCTCGACGATCGTCCATCCGCTCGCGCGCGTCTCCACGCGGAGCACGCTCGGAGAAGGGACGATCGCGAGCGTCGGCGCAATCGTCGCGGTGAACACGCGCATCGGCAGGCACGTGATCCTGAACCGGGGAGCGCTGATCGGCCACGACACGATCGTCGGGGACTACGTCACGGTCGGACCGGGCGCGAACGTCGCCGGGCTCTGCACGATCGGCGACGGCGCGTACGTCGCCATGGGCGCCGTCGTGCTCGACCGCGTCGAGATCGGGGCCGGCGCGCTCGTCGGGGCCGGCGCGGTCGTGACGAAGGACGTCCCGCCGAACGTCCAGGTCGTCGGCGTCCCAGCGCGCATCGTGAAGGAGGACGTGTCCGGTTAGTGCGCGTGACGCTCGCGGAACTTCTGGGCCTTCTCGCGGTTCCCGCAGACCTCCATCGAGCACCACGCGCGCGAGCGGTTGCGGGCCTGGTCGTAGAAAGCCCACAGGCAACTCTCCCGGCGGCAAGCCTTGAGGCGTGACCATTCCTCGGTGCCCGCGGCGTCGGCGACGATGGCCACGAGCCGCCCGATCGCGCCTGCAGCGCCCGGCGCGGCCGGCGCGAGCTCGGTCGTGCAATCGGGGTTGAACCGCACCTCCAGCGCGGCCTGACGAGCGGCACGATCGATTGCCTGGGCCGCTTCGGCGGTGTCGATTCCCTCCTCGTTGTGTGCGAGGAGCAGCGTCCTCAAAGCCTCGCGGAGCTCTGCCGCTCGCTCGACGTGAGCCCTTGTGGCTCTGGCCCCCTCGGGCAGCAGCCCGCGCTCGGACAGCCAGGCCGCCAGTGCACGCGGCTCTGAGATCGCGTCCGCGGCAGGCTCGAGATCGCGGGTGTTCACGAAGTCCCGGATCAACTCGAGCTCTTTCGGGATGGATCGTTCTGCAGTGCTCATCGATAACCACTTACCCTTGTTTAGGAGTTACGTAACTGTTATCATCCTATCACTGGTTAGCAAGATTCGGAAGGAGGCATCACATGCACCCGCACCTCATGTACACACTTGCCGCCGCGCGCAACGTGGAACTGCTCGAGGAGGCCCGCCGGCATCGGATTGCGGAAGCGGCCCGGCGCCCCGCGGCAGGTCCGGAAGTCATTGTTCGACTCGCACGCGACACCGACGCCCTCGCGCTCGACCGACTCGCCGCGCTGTCGGAGCGGCCGGTGCCTCAGGGGACGCTGCTCGTGGCGAGCGTTCGGGGCGAGGTCCTCGCCGCCGCGGCGGTCGAGGGCGGCCCGGCGATCTACGACCCGTTTCGGCGTACGGCCGAGGCCGTGTCGGAGATCTGCAGCCAGGCCAAGGCTCTCCGCGGCCGGTTCGCGTGGCTGCACCTCCCGGCCCGCCTGCGCGCGGCATGATCGCGCGCGTCTGGCGCGGCTGGACGGCACGGGAGGACGCCGATGCGTACCTCGACTACCTCGACAAGACGGGCATGCGCGAGTCACGGGCACTCCCGGGCAACCGTGGAGCGATGATCATGCGCCGGGACGACGGCGCGCGGACGGAGTTCCAGACCGTGATCCTGTGGGACGGCCTCGACTCCATCCGCGCCTTTGCCGGTAACGACCTCGAGCGCGCGGTCTTCTTCCCCGAGGACGACCGGTTTCTCGTGGCGCGCGACGAGCACGTCGTCCACTACGAGGTCGCCAGGCCCCTGTGACGAAGCCGCTCGCGGAGATCCCGCTGCGCGGCGGCGGCGGCGAGCCGGTCGACCTGGCCCGAACCCTGAGCTCGCACGGGGTCGCGTCGCTGCCGCCGAACCGGCTCGACGGGGACACGCTGGAGGTGACGCTCGCCGTCGGGCGCGGTCGCGCGCGCACGGTCACGCTCGCGCCGGGCCGCCGCGGTCACGCGCGCGTCGACGGGAAGGCGAAGGCGGGCGAGGTCGTCCCGATCCTCCGGACGATGCTGCGGCTCGACGACGACCTTTCGCCCTTCTACGCCGTCGCGGCCACGGACGACGCCCTGAGCTGGACGGTCACCGGCGCGGGCCGGATGCTGCGCAGCCCGACGCTCTTCGAGGACGTCGTCAAGACGATCTGCACCACGAACTGCGCCTGGGGCGCAACGGTGCGGATGACGACCGCGCTCGTGTCGGAGCTCGGGCCGAAGGCTCCTGGCGGCGCCCGGGCATTCCCATCCGCAGCGGTCATGGCCGAGACGGACGAGGCCTTCTACCGCGACGTCGCGCGGGCCGGCTACCGCGGGCCGTACCTTCGCTCGCTTGCGGCCTCGGTCGCCGAAGGCACGACGGTCCTCGAGGAGCTGGAGGATCCCGAGCTGCCCGACGACGAGGTCGCCGCGCGCCTGCTCGCGCTTCCGGGCGTAGGCCCGTACGCGGCCGCGCACGTGATGACGACCGCGCTCGGCCGCTACTCCCGCCTGATCCTCGACTCGTGGACGCGCCCGACGTACATGCGTCTCGCCGGCGCGAAGCGAAAGCTCGCGGACAAGACGATCGAGCGGCGCTTCAAGCGCTACGGGCCCTACGCCGGACTGGCGTTCTGGCTGTACCTGACGAAAGACTGGGTGGACTAGCCTTAGAAGCGGAGCGGCAGGGGCCCGGTGGCCCAGC
>JAWVDL010000291.1:0-6006 GCA_033857355.1 Gaiellaceae bacterium
CCCTGCTGGCCGCCGCCCTGCCGGCGTCCGGGACCGGAGAGCATGCGGATGATCTCGTTGCGAATCTTCTCGGCGTCGGCGTCGAAGTCGAGCAGGATCCGTGCGGCGACGCCTTCGTTCTCGCGCACGAGGCCGAGCAGGATGTGCTCGGTGCCGATGTAGTTGTGGCCGAGCGAGAGCGCCTCGCGCAGGGCGAGCTCCAGCACCTTCTTCGCGCGCGGCGTGAACGGGATCTGCCCCGTCGTGACCTCGTCGCCCTGGCCGACGATGCGCGCGACCTGCGCGCGAACCTCCTCGACCGTGATGTCGAGCGACTCGAGCACCCGCGCTGCGAGGCCTTCCTCTTCACGCAGGAGGCCGAGGAGAATGTGCTCGGTCCCGATGTAGTTGTGCTTCAGCGCGCGGGCTTCGTCCTGGGCCAGGACGACCACTTGACGGGCACGCTCTGTGAATCGCTCGAACACTAAGTCCCCTCTATCGGCTGCTGGGCCATCGTACCCAAGGGTTCGGACCCTCCGCGATCGAGATTCACACCGTCTTTACGCTTGTTATCCATTCGGGCAACACTCACGGCAGAGCCCGGAACGGCCATGTGCCGGTTGACCATTCCTGACACCATCGGAGACTTGACATGACATCACTGTGCTGTCATAGTGCTGCCGATGCAGCTCTCATCGCACATCGAGGCACTTCAGCACGACCTGGCCGCCGTCGCCGCCCTCGGCGACGACGCCTCGCGCCAGGCTGCGGAGCGGATCTCGCAAGCGCTCGAGCCCTCGCTGCGGCTGCGGCTCCAGGAGGTCCTGACGGAGGCGGCGGCCGAGATCACGGCACAGCTTCCGAACGGGCGCGTGGACGTTCGCTTCGCAGCAGGGGATCTCGAGCTCGCGTACGTCGAAGAGGAGACCCCGGCGGGGCCTCCGCTCTCGGCCGACGAGATGACGGCACGCATCACGCTGCGCCTGCCGGAGGGCCTGAAGGGCATCGTCGAGGCAGCCGCCGCGCTCGAAGGCCTGTCCGCGAACACCTGGCTCGTCCAAACCATCGCCCGCAACGCCGAGCAGAAGCGCCGCCACCACGGCAAACGCCTGACCGGCTACGGGCAGAGTTGAGGAGGCTGACCCTGTGTCCCTGCACCGTTACCAACTTGGATACATCGACCTTTCGGATGACCCTGCTGCTTCGGCCGAGCACGTTCTGCAGTGCGCCGAGCCGGCCGAAGCCGTGACGGTCCGGCTCCCGGGCGAGCTCCGCTCGAGGATCGACGAGGCTGCCGCCCGCGACGGCGTCTCACCCGACACGTGGCTCGAGAAGGCGATTGCCTCGAGCCTCTCCTCCTCCAGCGCGGCTGCGGCGTGATGAGCGTGTCCGAAGACACCCGCAGCGAGACCTTCCAGACCACCGACCCCGTCGCGCTCTCGCTGCGGGTCCCGGGCGGCCAGGTCTTCGTCCGCGCGAGCGAGACCTCGGAGACCCGCGTCGAGCTCGAGGCGCTGAACGACGCTGCGCGGGAGGTCATGCCTCGCGTCCGGGTCGAAGGCCGGCCACGCGGCGATCGCTTCGAGGTCGTCGTCGACGTCCCGGAGCAGCGGGGGTTCATCAAGTTCAGCTCGCCCAAGTTCGAGCTGCGGATCGACTGCCCAGTCGGCGCCGATCTCGACCTGCGCACGGCTTCGGCGGATCTCGAGGGCCGCGGCGGATTCCACGACGTCGAGGTGAACGGCGCGTCCGCCGAGGTCGACGTCGACAGGATCGAGGGCAGTCTGCGCATCAAGTCCGCGAGCGGGGACATACGGGTCGAGAGCGTCGAGGGCGAGTCGAGCGTCAGCACGGCCTCCGGCGACATCGAGATCGGGCGTGCGGGCGGCTCCGTGACGGCCACGACCGCCTCCGGCGACCTGCGCGTTCACGAGGCGGCGCGCGGGATCGACGCGCGCACGGTGTCCGGCGACCAGCGGCTGGAGTCCGTCGCCGAGGGCGAAGTGTCGGCGAACGCCGTATCGGGCGACGTCCAGATCGGAATCCGCCGCGGCTCGAAGGTCTGGATCGACGCGAACAGCGTCAGCGGCGACACGAGCTCCGAGCTGGAGCTCGCCGGAGAGGCGCCCACGGGCGAAGGCCCGCTCGTCGAGGTCCGCGCCCGCACCGTCAGCGGCGACATCCGGCTCGTCCGCGCCTAGTCGGACGGAAATGAGCCGGGCCGGCCGCTAGGCTGCGGCGATGGCGACGGCCAAAGGCAAGGTGCTCGTCACGGGCGGTGCAGGCTTCATCGGTTCGCACCTCACCGAGCTCCTGCTCGCGGCCGGCTGGGAGGTCTATGCGCTCGACGACCTCTCGACCGGTTCGCGCGACAACGTCGCTCACCTCCACGACGACCCGCGTTTCCACCTCATCGTCGACACGGTGCTCTCGCACACCGTCGTGAACGAGCTCGTCAACAAAGTCGACGTCGTCTACCACCTCGCGGCCGCCGTCGGCCCTCGACTGATCGTCGAGCGGCCCGTGCACACGATCGTCACGAACCTGGACGGCACCGAGAACGTGCTCGACCATTGCGCACGGTTCGGCAAGCGAGTCCTCGTCGCCTCGACTTCCGAGATCTACGGCGACCACCGCACGCCCGACCCGCTCCGCGAGGACTCGCGGCGCGTCTACGGGCCCACGACCCAAAAGCGCTGGCTCTACGCCGACTCGAAGGCCATGGACGAGTACCTCGCCCTCGCCTACCGCCAGGAGCGCGACCTCGAATTCGTGATCGCACGCCTCTTCAACACCGTCGGCCCACGTCAGAGCGGTCAGTACGGAATGGTCGTCGCGCGGTTTGCGCAGGCTGCGGTCTCCGGCGCCCCGCTCGAGATCCACGGCGACGGCTCGCAGACGCGGACGTTCTGTCACGTTCAGGACACGATCCGTGCCCTGATGGGCCTGATGGACGAGCCTTCGACAGTGGGCGAGATCTTCAACGTCGGGTCGCGGAACTGGATCTCAGTACTCGAGCTCGCACACCGGATGCTCGAGCTGACGGGCTCCAAGTCGGAGCTCGTCTACGTCCCGTACGACCAGGTCTACGGCCTCGGGATCGACGACATGCTCCACCGTGTTCCGGCGATCGAGAAGATCAAGGGCTCGATCGGCTGGGAGCCGCAGCTCGATCTCGACCGGATTCTCCACGACGTGATCGACCACGCACGGACGACGCCGGCGGACGTCGGCGCGCCGGTCTAGCGGCCGGCCCGGTTGAGCGCGGCGGGTTCCACAGGGCGCCGCTCGCCGCTCGAGCTCCTGCACCCGGATGGGATCGCACACACGGCGCTCGTGCTCGGCGATGCGTGCCCTCCCGGCCTCGCGCCCGAGCGGCCGGAGGCCGACCTCGTCGACCTCGTCGTAGTCGCCGGCGGAGAGCTCGCGCCGGCCATTCAGACGGCGGCGGAGCGGCTCGCGCCGGACGGGATCCTCTACGTGGCCGCGCGGCCGTGGCGGGCTGCCCGGACGATGCGGACCGCGGGGCTGGTCCCGGGTCCGGCGCTGCTGACGCTCCGCGGGACCGGCTCACGACGGCTTCTCGTGCCCGCGCAGGCGGCGCCCGACGCACTCGACCGCCTCGTGCCCGGGGCCGGGTGGAGAGGTCGCGCGGCACGGCTCGCCGCTCGGTTCGGCGCAGCTCGGCTTCTCCCCCACCTTGCGGCCGGTGGAATCGTCGGCAGGCGTCCCGGAGCCCGGCCGCTGCACGAATGGTTGACGACCGGTTCAGCGATCGTCTCGTGGAGCGAGGGCTCCTCGCTCTTGGTGCACGCCGACGGGGCGGTCGCCAAGGTTGGCGGGGGGCCGGCCGAGGCGGAGCTCCTGCGCGAGCTCGGTCCAGCCGCGCGCGAGGCGGGCGCTGGCGTGCCGGAGCCCGTCCGGACCGGTTCGGTCGCGGGTCTCCATTTGCTCGTCGAGTCGGCGCTCCCGGGCAGGCCCGCGGCGGCGAGCCTGACCCCGCGCACACTCCCGGGCTACCTCGACGAGCTCGTGCCGTGGCTCCAGCGCTGGAATGCCGCAACCGCCTCGCGTCGGCCGATCGCGCGGGCCGACCTCGACCGCGCGCTCCTCGCTCCCCTTCAGGCGCTCCAGCTCGGGGAGGAGTACCGCCGGCGGCTGGACGAGCTCGGCACCCGCACGGAAGGACGCGGCATGCCCTTCGTCGCCGCCCACCACGATCTGACCACGGCCAACGTGCTGATCGGAGCCGGCCTCGGAATCGTAGATTGGGACGCGGCCGAAGCGGCGGCTTTCCCGCTGACCGACTTCTTCTATGCGGTGGCCGATGCACGGGCCGCCGCGGACGGCTTCCGCGACCGCGTCGGCGCGTTCTCCGCGACTTTCGCTTCCGACGCCACGCCCACGCGGGACGTCGCGCCGCTCCAGGCCCGGCTCGTCGCGGCTCTCGGGCTCGAGCCTGACCTGGTGGAGCTCTGCTTCCACGCCTGCTGGCTCCGCCACGCGTCGAACGAGCTTGCCCGCTCCGGCCCCGGGCCATTCGTCGAGATCGCGCGACAGGTCGCGGGCGTGGCATGAGAATCCTCGCGGTCGTTCCGTATCCGCCCCGCGCCGATGCGACGCACGGCGGAGCGCGCGCGGCGGCTGGTCTGCTCGTGAGGCTCGCCCGCCGGCACCCGGTCGCGATCGCCTACCTCAGGGAGGCGCGGGAGCCGCCGGTCGACGACGAGCTCCGGGGCCTGGCGGACACGGTCGTCGAAGCCGCCATGCCCGACCTGGGGGACTCGGTGTGGGCACAACGCCGCCGGCGCGCAACCGCCGCGCTGCGCGGCCGGCCGACGTGGGCCGACGAGCGCTCGGTTCCGGAGCTGCACACCCGTCTGCGCGAGCTCGCACACACGTGGAAGCCGGACGTGGCTCAGCTCCACTTTCAGGTCGCCTCGGTGTACTCGGGCGACCTTCCGGGCTTGCCCACCGTTCTCGTCGTCTACGAGCCGGGCACGGCGCATGCCGCAACGGGACGGCGAGGCCCCTCGCCGCGGCTCGACGAGGCGGTCTGGCGGCGCTTCGAGCGGCGCGCGCTTCGAGACGCCGATGCAACGGTGGCGCTGACCGAGCGCGACCGCAAGGCGCTGCTCGAGCTCGGGCAACCGGCCCGGATCGACGTCATCCCGCTAGGCATCGACATCCCGACGGAGCCGTTCGATGCCCAGGGCCGGGACGAAGTCGTGTGCTTCGTCGGCAACTTCCGCCACACTCCGAACGTGGACGCGGCCCGGCGGCTTGCGACGGCGATCTTCCCGCGTGTGGCGGCCGAGCGCCCAGAAGCGCGGCTTCGGCTCGTGGGAGCGGACCCGCCGCCGGACATCCTCGCACTGGCGGGCGAGCGGATCGCCGTTGCCGCGTCGGTGCCCGACGTCAGGCCGGAGCTCGAGCGCGCGGCCGTCGTGGCGATCCCGCTCAGGCTCGGGGGCGGGATGCGGGTCAAGACTCTCGAGGCTCTCGCGGCCGGCAAGGCCGTCGTTGCGTCTGCGGCCGCTGTCGAAGGGATCGACGCGAAGGACGGTGTCCAGATCCGGCTGGCTGAGGACGACGAGAAGTTTGCGGCCGCGATCGTCGAGCTTCTGGAGTCGCCCGAGCGGCGGGTGAAGCTCGGCGGCGCCGCCCGCGCGTGGGCGGAGAGCAACGCCGGATGGGAGGGTCGGGTCGACGAGCACGAGCGGCTGCTGCGTTCGCTCGTCGAGCGGCGATGAGCCCCTGGAAGGCGGCGGAACGGGCGGGAGCGGACGATGTGGCGACCTGGCGCGCCGACCCAACCGCATTGTCCCGGCTCCCGCTGGGCGAATTCGAGGAAGGACCGCTTCTACAGGTCGTCGCCCGCCGCATCCTGCTCGCGGCGCGACTGCCTCCAGGCCTCATAGCCTTGCTCGTGGGCCGTCGCGAGGGTGCGCGCCGACTGCTCGAGCTCACGAGCTACTGGCGTGGCGTTCGGCGCGCGCTCCGGGATCGCGACACGTGGCTGAAACT
>JAWVDL010000292.1:0-6378 GCA_033857355.1 Gaiellaceae bacterium
GGATCGAGCCCGCGCTCGAGCAGCTTCTGCTCCGCTTTCCCTCTGAACATGGGCACGCTGCCTAGACTAGATTCGGTGAGCTCCGTTACGTCGGCGAGAGTCGCGAGGCGCCCACGCGCGTTCGTCCGCGTGAGCGGGCCCGACGCTGCCGACTACCTGAACCGGATGCTCTCGAACGACGTGCTCGCGCTCGGGCCGGGCGACGCGTGCGACGCGCTGCTGCTGACCGCGAAGGCACGCATCATCGCGCCGATCCGCGTGGTCAAGCGCGGCGACGAGGACTTCCTGCTTGCGACCGAGCCCGAGCTCGGGGAGCGGGTCCTGGCCGAGCTGCTGAGGTTCCGCTTTGCTGCGAAGACCGAGATCGAGCCGGAGGAGCACGAGTCGTGGCTCGTCCTCGGCGGCGTGGAGGTGCTGGACGCACGTCCCGAGGGTGACGAGATCGGAGCCGACGAGCTCGAGCGCTGGCGGATCGAGGCGGGGATCCCGCGCTGGGGTGCCGAGCTCGACGAGACGATCCTCCCAGCCGAAGCGGGACTCACCGAGACACACGTCAGCTTCACGAAGGGCTGCTACCCGGGCCAGGAGCCGATCGCGAGACAGCACTACCGGGGCAAGGTCAATCGGCGGCTGCGTGTGCTCGAGGTCGAAGGAGCGAAGCCCGGCGACGAGATCCGCCTCGGCGAGAAGGTCGTCGGCCGCGTGACAAGCGCCGTTCCCGGCCGCGCGCTCGCCTACGTGCGGGTCGAGGTGCCGGACGACGCCGAGCTGGACGTCGGCGGCAATCCCGCGCGGCTACACTGACTCGCCCCAAGCGCCCGTAGCTCAGGGGATAGAGCGCTGCCCTGCGGAGGCAGAGGTCGCACGTTCGAATCGTGCCGGGCGCACTCGTTTCGCACACTCGCTTCACGGGGGAAACCCGCAGGCCTGTTAGGCGGCTCGCGCCTCTGAGTCGGCTTGAGCTCCGAGCAGTGCGAGCGGCAATGAGACGACGAACGACGTGCCCGTGTTCGGCTCGCTCGTGACGGTGATCGTGCCGGCGTGCGCTTCGACGATCCCTTTCACGATCGGCAGGCCGAGACCGGTGCCCTGAATCTGCTGGGTTTGGGCGGAGTCCGTTCGGAAGAAGCGCTCGTAGAGACGTTCGAGGTCGGTTGTCGTCATGCCCATTCCGGTGTCCGTGACCGTCAGGATGGCCCGGGGCCCGGCTTGCGCGAGCGTCACGTCGACGTGTCCCCCACGTGGGGTGAACTTGATCGCGTTTGAGATCAGGTTGTCGATCGCCTGGCCCATTCGCACGACGTCCGCCTCGATCGCGATCGAACCGGGCGGGGCCGTCAGCCTCAGCCCTAGCTGCTTGTCACGCGCGTGCGTCTGCGCACTGTCGACCGCTTGGCGGGCGATCTCGACGACGTCGGTCGTGGTCGTCTGAATATCGAGACGTCCCGCACGCACCTGTGCCACAAAGAGGAGATCGTTGATGAGCCGTTGGAGTCGTGTCGAACCGCGTTTGACGGTCACCAGGAATCCCCGCTGCTCCTCGGTCAGCGGGTCTGCACCGTCCTCGAGCAACAAGTCCACGTAACCGTTGATCGACGTTAGAGGTGTTCTGAACTCGTGCGAGACGGTGCTGATGAACTCGTCCTTGGCGGCATCGGCCGACTGGAGCTCGATGTTCTGATCGTCGATTCGGCGCACCTGGCGCACCGTGAAGAAAGCAAAAACAGCGACAGCTGCGAAGCCAAAGCCCGCGGTCGCGACCTCGGTATGAAACGTCGCTCGCTCCGCCGAATCGGCGGCGCGTTCTCCGCGCAGATTTTCGCGCCGGTTGCCCGCCCTTAGCTCCTCGACGGGCCCAAGAACCGATCGTTCGGCGGCGTGCAGTCGGTAGGCCCGCCGCGCGTCCCCGATCCTGTTCGGCAGCGTCGGCTCGCTACGAAAGACGGCGATCAGACTCGTGTTGGCCGCCTTGGCGCGCTCGACATTGGCCAGTTCGGCAGATGACTCGATCCCGATTTCTCCAAGAGCCCGTCTGAATCGCCGCTCTTTGGCGCTTAGCTCGTCGGCAAGGCTCCGATGGGGAAACGTGAGGATTTCGCCCATCACCTCGCGCTCCTGCCAGAACGCAGACACCGCCCGCTCGGCCGCCAACACATCTTCCCGATCAGAGCCCGCCTGAGCATTCGCCCGGACAGAATCCGCGTGCTTGTGGACCGCGAAACCAAAAGCGACGCACAGTAGGAACCCGATGGCGGCCGCCGCGGCGGCAATCCGCCCCTTGGTCCCGATCGCGAGCCGGAGTTGCGGAATCGACCTCATAGTCCCCTATCGGCGCGATTGCGCCCATAGCGCCTCACCGGTTCCGCGTGTCGACCATCACCCAGAAGGGTCATCGGAGAGCGCAACCCCGCGGATCCGAACGAGCCGCGTATCGCTCGATTCGACTGGGCTAATGAGTGGGTTTAGGCTTAGCAGCGCGACCATCGACCCGTCCGAGAGTCGTTTAGGAGAACGTGGTTGAGAACAGCCGGGCAGTGGCCCGAAGCCGGAGGCTGAGCGGAGCGGCACGAGTGGCCGGTAGCAGATTGCGCGCATGAAGGCCCTCGAGCACAACGTCGTGATCGAGTTGCGGCACCTCCGATATTTCCTCGCGGTCTACAGGGAGCTGCACTTCGGACGAGCAGCCGCCCGACTGGATATGGCCCAACCCCCGCTCTCGCAGGCGATCCGCAAGCTCGAGGCCGCGCTCGGAATCAAGTTGTTCGACAGGACGAGCCGCTCGGTCAAGCCCACCCAGGCAGGACACGCGCTTGCGGAGGGCGCCCAAAACGTCTTCGCGGCCTTCGACCGGGCGCTTGCATCGGCGCGAATCGCCGGCGCGTCGTACCTCACGTTGCGGATCGGGTGCGTGCCCGAGCTGCCGATCAGCCGTCTGCTGCAGTTCCTGGCGAGCCTCCAGCAGCGCGCTCGGGACGCGAGTCCAAAGGTTGTGCACCTCACCTCGGCCGAGCAGTTTCGCCAACTGCGTACAGGAAGCCTCGACCTCGCGATCTGCCATCACAGCGCGGACTACGACGACTTCGACACGGAGCCGCTCTTTCCGGGGGAACCCCTCACGATCCTCCTTCCGCCCTCCCATCCCCTCGCGGAACGCCCGTTCGTCCAGCCCGAGGAGTTGAAAGACGAGCCGCTGGTCGCCTTTCCGCGCGAGAACGATCCGGGGCTGTTCGACGGCGTGCTCTCATGTGCCGAGGCCTCGGGTTACCGCTTCAGCGGGGTCCACGAGACCGGGGGAGCAGACTCACGCGATCTGGTGCTCGCCGTTGCGAGCGGCTCGGGTGTAGCGCTGGTTGCGGCCTCGCTTCCCGAGCTGGACGACACGCTTGGGATCGTCGTGCGGCGCCCGCTCGATCCTGTTTTCTCCATGCCCGATACGGTGGTCGCTTGGCCGGTGGACCCGCCGCGCCTGCCGGCAGGGCTCGTCCAAAGCCTGCGCGAGCTTGCGCGAGAGCTGCGGGCGACTGCGGCCAATGCGCCGCGTGAAATTCGGTCGTGACGCGCGGCCGGCGGGCCGCTCCGAAAAACGTCGCGCGGCGAAGTTTTTTCCAGCGTTTGCCGGGAACGCCGTGGCCGTCCTAAACCAACAGGAGGTCTCGAATGTCAACAGGTGGTCCTTACGAGGGCGGCCAGCCCACTCAGCCGATGCAGGGCGGGCCTATGGCGGGACAGATGTACGCCCCGCCGCCGCCGCAGTACTACGGGGCTTACGGACACGGCGGCCCATGGGGCGGTGGGATGCGTCAGCGTCCGTCGTATCCGATCGAGACGAAGCCGTTCTTCCTCACCAGCGAGTTCGCGCTGTCCGTCATCGCGGTGGTCGGCATCGCGATCACGGCGGCTTCGTCGGACGCGTTCGGCTCGTGGCGGGCGTGGGTCCTGATCACCGCGATCCTCGTCGCGTACAACCTGAGCCGCGGGATTGCGAAGTCCGGAATCAAGAGCCGGGCCTTCGATCCGCGTGAGGAGCTCGAGCTCGGACGCCGCGACGGCGGCGGCTCCGGCGACCACGGGAACGGCTAGACGACCTGGGCGGGCGCGGGGGACCAATATCCCTCGCGCCCCTCCGGCGCAGGAGACCCGGCGCAAGCCGACGAACGTGCAGCGGTGGCGCAAGCCCCTGACACGCTCACGTTCAAGACGCATCGGGACCAGGAGGGACGGAGCGTCAACGTGTGGATCCGTCGCGCGCTACTCGCGCTGCTCAGCCTGCTTCTCGTCCTCGCGCTGCTCGACTTCTTCGGCCAGCGCCCGACGACGTCCACGGCGGCGACCTCGCGCGCGCGGCTGCAGGTCTACGCGCCGACCCATGCCCGCAGCGGCGTCGTCTACGCGGCTCGCTTCCGGATCGACGCGGTGCAGGAGCTGAAGGACGCCACGCTCGTCCTCGCGCCGGGGTGGGCCGACGCCTACACCGTCAACGGCGCGGCCCCGCAGCCCGTGACGGAAGCCTCGCGCGACGGCTCGCTCGCGTTCGGCTTCGGGCACGTCCCGGCCGGCCAGCACCTGACCTTCTGGCTCTCGCTGCAGGTCAACCCGACCAACGTGGGCCGACACCTGCAGACGGTCCGGCTCTACGACGGCAAGACGCTCCTCGCAACCGTGCCCCGCCACGTCACGGTGTTCCCGTAACCCATGGACATCGTCCTCAGAGCAGCGGTCGCCTACGTCTTCATTCTCTTCCTGATGCGGGTGGTCGGACGGCGCGAGCTCTCCTCGATGGGGCCGTCCGACCTGATCCTGCTGGTGGTAATGGGCGATCTGATCCAGAACGGCGTCACGCAGTCGGACTACTCGGTGACGGGCGTCGTGCTCGCGACCTCCACATTCGGCCTGCTTGCCGTCGTGACCTCGTACACCGTCTTCCGCTCGCCCCGCGCCAAATCGGTCATCGAAGGGGAGCCGTTGATCCTCGTCCAGAACGGGGAAGCGATTGAGCGCAACCTAAAAGGGGAACGGCTCACGCTCGACGATTTGATGGAGGAGGCGCGCGCGCAGCAGGTCGACTCGCTGGATCAGATCAAATGGGCAGTCCTCGAATCAAACGGTTCCATCAGCATCATCCCCAAGCAGTAAGCCGCTGCCTTGTCGCCGTCTGCGCGGCCGGGCTGCTCGCGGGTTGCAACGGCGGGACGGTCGACCAACACGCGCTGAAGCAGGATTCGAAGGCGATCTCCTCGCTCGCAACCGAGGGCAGCCTGTTCGCGGAGAAGGTCGCCAAAGGGGAGAGCACCGGGCCGTACACCCGGATCCAGGCCGACAACCTCGGGACGCTGGCGGCGAATCTGGCGGACTCGCTCGGGCGCCGGAAGACATCCCCTGGGATCGAGCCGAAGGTCCGGAAGGCCGGGAAGCTCGCGGCTCAGGTCGCAGAGCAGTTCAAGGCGCTCCAAGACCATCCAAGTGACCGAGCCGTCGCGCGCTCGGTCCAGCAGGCTTTCGGACCCCTCGCCGACCAGGCCGACAAGCTGGCCAAATGAACAAGATCTTCGGGGTAGCCCTGGGAATCCTGGCCGCGATCGGCGGGTTCGTCGACATCGGCGACCTCGTGTTCAACGTCGCGGCCGGCGCGACCTTCGGCTACCAGCTCCTCTGGGTCGTCGTGATCGGCGTGGTCGGGATCATCACGTACTCGGAGATGTGCGGACGAGTCTCGGCCGTGTCGCAGAAGGCCGTGTTCGACGCGGTTCGCGAGCGCGTCGGCTTCAAGGCGGGGCTCATCACGCTCATCGCCGCGGAGATCGTCAACGCGATGACCCTGACGGCCGAGGTCGGCGGTGTTGCGATCTGCCTCCAGCTGCTCTCGGGCCTGCCGTACCGGGTGCTGATCGTGCTGGCGGCGATCGTTCTCGCGATCGTCGTCTGGGTAGTGAACTTCGACTGGATCGAACGGATCTTCGGCTACGGCGGCCTCTGTCTGCTCGTCTTCGCGGTCGCGGCGGTGAAGCTCCATCCCGACTGGGGCGCCGTCGGCCACGGGTTCGTCCCGCACGTCCACACCGGGAACAAGCTCCTCTACGCGTACTTCGCGATCGGCCTGCTCGGCGCGGCAATGACGCCGTACGAGGTCTACTTCTACTCGTCCGGCGCAGTCGAGGAGGGTTGGACGGTCAAGGATCTCGGGCTGAACCGGCTGAACGCGATGGTCGGCTACGGGCTCGGCGGCTTCCTCTCGTTCGCGCTCATGATCGTGGGCGGCGCGCTCTTCCTCGGCAAAGGGATCGAGCCGGAGACGCTTGGCTCGATCGCGATGGGCGCCCAGGTGCCGCTCGGCGAGATCGGGCTCATTCTGGCCCTGGTCGGGATCCTGTTCGCGGTCGC
>JAWVDL010000293.1:0-3478 GCA_033857355.1 Gaiellaceae bacterium
GCGAGGTCGTTCGCCTGGCGCTCTTCTCCCGGAAGATCGAGGGCGAGGACAAGCTCTGGAAGGCCGGCGGGATGTTCGCCGCCGTCGCCGCCGCCCGCGCCGTCGCCCAGGCGCTCATGGTCGCAGCAGGCTTCGCGACCGGCGCGCTTCCCCTCTGGCCCGTCTTCGTGTTCTCCGGCGCCGTCGCCCTGGCGGCCCTGGTCGCCTGGAGGACACGTGACCGCCACGCGAACCGCCACGTCGGGCACGTGCTCGACGCATTTCGCGCGCTCGGCCGTTCCCCCGTGCAGGCGCTGCGGATCGTCGGCTGGTGCACCGTCTCGATGGGCGCACGCGTCGGTGCGGCCACGGCGATCGCGACGGCGCTCGGCATCTCGCATGCTCTGGTGGCCGCGCTGATCATCGTCCCCGCCCTCGACATCGCCGGGTCGATCCCGCTCACGCCCGGAAACATCGGGATCACGAGCGGCGCGATCGCGATGGCACTCGAATCGCGCGGCGTCGACCTAACGACGGCGCTCTCGGCCGGGATTGCCCTACACGCAGTCGAGACGGCGGCAAGCGTCGTGCTCGGGTCGGTCGGCGCGCTGATGCTCGCGAGCTTCCCGTCGGTGCGGTCGCGCAGGCTCTCGCTCGTCGCCGTCACCGCTGCCACGTCGCTCGCGCTCGCGGCCGCCTTCGGCGCGACCGTGCTGCTCCAGTACGTCTAGGCGCCGACTCGGCGGCGCCGTCTCAGGACAGGTGGCTTGGCCGCCTGTCCGTCTGCGCTCCCTGACCGACCCGCCAAGCGCGAGCGGCGCTCCGCTCCTAGCTCAGGTCTTCGAGGAAGCTCGGCGGCTCGAGGAAGTCGGGCGTCCCGCCGGTTGTTCCCGTGGCTGCGAACGTTCGCCGGCCGCGCTCGTTGCCGAGGCCGGTCGCGACGACGGTGACCCAGACCTGGCCCGCCAGGCGGTCGTCGATGGTGGCGCCGAAGATGATGTTCGTGTCGTCGGTCGCGGCCTGACGGACCACTCCCGCGGCCTCGTTGACCTCCATCAGCGTGAGGTCGTCGCCGCCGGCGATGGAGAGGAGGATCCCCTTCGCGCCGGTCAGCTCGGTGTCGATGAGCGGCGAGCGCAGCGCGCGCTCGGCGGCTTCCTTGGCGCGGTTGTCGCCCGCCGACGAGAAGCCGATTCCCATCAGCGCGGTGCCCGAGTCGCTCATGATCGTGCGGACGTCGGCGAAGTCGAGATTGATCAGGCCCGGCATCGTGATCAGGTCGCAGATGCCCTGGACGCCCTGCCGGAGGACGTCGTCGGCGATCTTGAACGCGTCCAGCATCGACGTGGACTTGTCGAGCACCTCGAGCAGGCGGTCGTTCGGGATCACGATCGTGGTGTCGCAGGCCTCGCGCAGCGACGCGACCCCGTCGGTCGCCTGCGCGCGCCGGCGCGTGCCCTCGAACCGGAACGGCGTGGTCACGATCCCGACGGTCAGCGCTCCGATCTCCCGCGCGATCCGCGCGACGACCGGTGCGGCGCCGGAGCCCGTTCCGCCGCCCTCGCCGGCCGTGACGAAGACCATGTCGGACCCGCGGAGGGCATGCTTGATCTGGTCGTAGCTCTCCTCGGCGGACTTGCGCCCGATCTCCGGGTCCGCACCCGAGCCGAGACCCTGCGTGAGCTCGCGGCCGATGTGGATCTTCGCCGGCGCGTCGCTCATCTGGAGCTGTTGCATGTCTGTGTTGACCGCGACGAACTCGACCTGGCTGATTCCGGCGTCGATCATCCGGTTGATCGCATTCAGGCCGGCGCCGCCGACGCCGACGACCCGGATGACGGCCAGGTAGGACGCCGAGTCGGCCCGAGGAACGCGGTGCAGCCGAGGCGGCGGCTCGGGAAGCGCCTCGAGGTAGCGCGCCGCCGGGATCGGATCGGGCTCGGGCCGCGGCGGCTCGGGGAACGGCGGCGGGGTCGGGTCCGGAGCCGGAGGGCCGGGCTCGGGCGTAGGCGTAGGCGGCTCGGGGACGGGCGGCGGATCGAGCTGCGGCTCGGCCTCCTGGACCGGCGCGCGCTCTTCCTCCCAGCTCTGGACGTGCTCGACCGTGGACTCTGCAGGCTCGTCTTCCGCGGGCACGGCTTCGAGGGACTTGCCCTCTGCCTGGCGCTGCGCTGCCTCGGTTGCCTTGAAGAGCTCCGCGAGGGGGCCCTCACGCATGCTCGCGCGTTTTCGCGCCACGGAGTACCTCCTTCGCCAGGTCGCGGTAGGCCTCGGCGGCCTCCCCGGTGGGATCGTACTTGAGCACCGAGAGTCCCTTCACGGGCGCCTCGGCATAGCGAATCGTCTTGCGGATGCGCGTCTTGAAGACCAGATCGCCGAAGTTCTCCCGGAGGATCTCGACGGCTTCGCGCGAGTGCAGGATCCGCTTGTCGAACATGGTCGGGAGGATGCCCACGATGTCGACGTCCGGGTTCAGGTTCTCGCGGATCATCGTCAGGGTGTTCTGCAGCTGGACGAGCCCGCGCAGGGAGAGGTACTCGCACTGGACCGGGACGATCACCCCGTCGGCGGCGACGAAGGCGTTGATGGTCAGGAGCCCGAGGGACGGCGGCGTGTCGATCAGGATGTAGTCGTACTCCTCGCGGATCGGCGCCAGCGCCTTCTCGAGTGCGCGCTCGCGGCCGATCATGCTGGAGAGCGCGAGCTCGGCGCCCGCGAGGTCGATCGAGGCCACCGCGATGTCCACCTCGGCCGTCTCGACGATCTCCGTGATCGGAAGCTTGTGGACGAGGACGTCGAACATCGAGCGCTCGATCGAGTCGGGGTTGAAGCCCTGGCTCATGGTCAGGTTGCCCTGCGGATCGAGGTCGACGAGGAGGACCTTGTGGCCTTTCTCCGCGAGCGCCACGCCGAGGTTGAGCGTCGTCGTCGTCTTCGCGACGCCGCCCTTCTGGTTGGCGAACGCGATGACCCTTTTCAACGACGCTCCTTTAGTCGGCTTGGTCCGCGTATTGGGACGTGGAAGTAGGCGTGACAGCCCCATCAGGGCTCCCACTTCGGCTCAAGCTACCAGAGTCCTTTTCACGCCAGAAATCACGCTTTCGACACGGTTTCGTCACTGACACGTGCGCCGCTTCGGATTAGGGTCCTTGCCGGAGGGAGGCTCGCGGCCGGCCCCTGATGCGTTGGCCCGAAGAGGCGTGCCCCGAAAGGCCGGTCAGTCGTCCGGTTCGCCGTCGAAATAGTCGAGCCGCTCGAGGCGGCCGATCAGCTTGATGCCGCGGAAGGCGACCTTGTCCGAGCGCGGGTAGTACGCGATGTCGTTGGGCTCTCTCGTCCCGTACGCGAGCAGCGTCATGCCGCCCGGGCCGCCCTTGAATCCGTGAGCGACCCCGGTTCCCGGCGGGCGCGCGATCACGTGTCCCGCCTCGAGGTCGTGAGTCCCCGGCTCGGGCGCGGAGCCGGCGGCGGCGGACGGCCAGAGCTCGAGCGTCCCCTG
>JAWVDL010000294.1:0-2955 GCA_033857355.1 Gaiellaceae bacterium
CCGCCGGCGTGCGCGGCGAGAGCGAAGATCGCCTCCGAGTCGACGGACATCCCGCGCTCCCGACGTGCGCAGGCGTGCCCGGCGAGGAGCTCGTCGTCGTTGAAGATGATCCCGTTGTGGATGCCCACGACCGACCCATGGCGGACCGGATGGTTGTTCGCGGCGATCGAAGGGTGGCCCTTGGTGTAGTCGCGGACGTGGACGAGTAGCTGGGTGGCTTCGGCGGGGACGGCGATGCGCTCGAGGAGCTTGCTGGCCCCGGAACGCTGCTTGTGCACCGAAGCGCTCTGTTCGTCGCACGCGCGATACGCGTAGCCGACTGCGTCCGCGCCGCGCTCGGCGATCCCGGCCAGAAGTGCCTGAGCCGCGAGCGTGCGATCGACGCTGCTCGCTTGGCTGAGGCTATATCCGGCGATTCCGCACATTCAGGGCTTCTATGGACTTTCTCGGTTGCGTGGAATGAAAACGTTAGAGCCGGGCCTGGACGGAGGCCCACGACAAGCTCCGACGACGCCTCGTCCAGAGGGTTAGTTCGGGTCCTGTAAGGCTCGCGTTCGCCATTAGGCAGGCGATCCCTCGTTCGAGGGGGTAGCGCGAATTTCGGGGTGGGCCGATACATCCAACGTGATCGAGCAGCCGCTTCCCGCACCGGACCTGGACCCGGTCGACCCCGAGCTCAACGAGCCGAAGTTGGAGCTTCTGCCGGCGCTCGACGAGCCGGATGCGCAGGACGAGCTGGACGAAGCGGCAGCGGCGGATGTCGCGCTCCTCGACGCCGCCAGCGCGGCCCACGATCCTCTCAAGCTCTACGTGCGCCAGATCGGCGACGGGAGGCTCTTGACCCGCGAGGAAGAGCGTGAGCTGGCCCGACGCAAGGACGCCGGCGACGAGGCCGCGAAGCGGCGCCTGATCGAGGCGAACCTCCGGCTCGTGATGTCGATCACACGGAATTACACGAAGGCCGGTGTGCCGCTTCTCGACCTCATTCAGGAGGGCAACCTGGGTCTCATCCGGGCGGTCGAGAAGTTCGACTACAAGCTCGGCTTCAAGCTTTCGACCTACGCGACATGGTGGATCCGCCAGTCGGTCACGCGTGCGCTCGCCGACCAGGGCCGGACGATTCGCCTGCCGGTCCACGTCGCCGAGCAGGTTCGGCGCCTCATGCGCGCCAAGCGCGTCCTGACCCAGAAGTTCAACCGCGACCCGACGCTCGAGGAGCTTGCGAAGGAGAGCGGGTTCCCCGCGCGCCGCGTGCGCGAGCTGCTCGACCTCGTCGAGGATCCCGTGAGCCTCGAGACGCCCGTCGGCGACGGTGAGAGCCTCTACGCCGACCTGATCGAAGACGACAAGTCTGAGCGTCCCGAGACAGCGACGTCGAACCGTCTCCGCTCCGTCGAGCTCGCGCGTGCGCTCCTGGGCCTGAACCCGCGTGCACGCCACGTGCTCGCGCTTCGCTTCGGACTCGACGGCCAGCAGCCGCAAACGCTCGAGGAAGTCGGTGCCGGTCTCGGCATCACCCGCGAGCGCGTTCGCCAGCTCGAATCCCGCGCCCTCCGCGAATTGCGGACGACGGCGCCGGAGCTCGAACTGTACTTGCGAGCCGAGTAACCGAGATAGTGGCTCTGAGCCACTAAGTCCGACAGCGCTGGGGGAGACGCGCCTGCCGGGAGCTAGCCGGCGACCGCTTGCATCTCGCGCAGCCCGGCGAGGCGGCGCAGCGACTCCAGCTCGATTTGTCGGACGCGCTCGCGCGTCAGTCCGAGCCGGCGGCCGATCTCCTCGAGCGTCTTCGGCTCGGCGTCCGACAATCCGTAGCGCAGCTCCAGCACCTGGCGCTCGCGGCTCGGGAGGGAGCCCAGGGCTGCGGAGAGGGCCTGGCTGCGCAGCGACACCTCCACCTCTTCCTCCGGGAGTGGGTCGTCACCCGCGACGAAGTCGCCGAACACGGCGTCGTCGGTGTCGCCGACGGGCTGGTCGAGGCTCGCGGACGCGCGCGCGGCCGCACGGACCTCCTGGGCCTGGTGCAGCGGGAGGCTCGCCTCCTCGGCGATCTCGGGCAGGGTCGGCTCGCGGCCGAGCTGCGTCCAGAGCAGACGCTCGGCGCGATTCATCTTCTGCAGCCGCTCGACGATGTGGACCGGCATGCGGATCGTGCGCGCCTTGTCGGCGAGCGCTCGAGCGACGGCCTGGCGGATCCACCACGTCGCGTACGTCGAGAACTTGTAGCCGCGGCGCCAGTCGAACTTCTCGACCGCGCGAATCAGCCCCAGCGTGCCCTCCTGGATCAGGTCGAGGAACGGGAGCCCCTGGTTGCGGTAGTTCTTCGCGATCGACACGACCAGACGGAGATTCGACTGGATCATCCGCTGCTTGGCGAGCATGTCCCCACGCTCGATCTTCTTTGCGAGCTCTACCTCCTGGGCGGCTGTCAGCAGCGCGTGGCGGCCCGCCTCGCGCAGGAAGAGCTGCAGGGCGTCCGTCGTCGTCTCGACCGTCGGAGTGGGCGGTGGCGGCGGCGGAGCCTCCTTCTCGGGCTCACGCTCGGTCATCTCGACGACCTCGATCCCGCGGCGGTCGAGCTCGCGGTACAGGTCGTCCAGCTCGAGCGGTCCAAGCGCGTGCGGCTCGATCAGCTCTGCGAGCTCCGGGTACCTGATCGTGCCCGTCGTCTCGGCAGCCTCGAGCAGCTGTTGCAGGTCCTCCAGGAGCAGGAGGTTCTCGACCGTCTCGACCGTCATCCGCCTCTCGTGTAATGCCGCACATGGGACGAGTCCAAACCCACCCGGCGCATTCCCTGGAATGCACGATAACCGGTGTTATGTCAAGTCGAGACCGGTTTGGACCAAAAAGATACGTCGAGTCGGTTGCGCTTTCGTCCACCGCCCACGTTGACTTTCCGATCTCCGGCCTTGCGGCCTTCCTCGTACGGTCTTCGCGAGCGGTTTCGACCTACTT
>JAWVDL010000295.1:0-3356 GCA_033857355.1 Gaiellaceae bacterium
AGACCTACCCCTTTTGGGGATGCCTGCAGGCGATATCGGAGCGATACCTAATGCATCGGGGACGACGGGAAGCGGACCGCAGCCGCTTCTCGCCCCTGTATGTGTCCCGGAAGGGCGGCCACTCCTCTTGGACGGTCGCCCTTCTCGCTTTCGGTGGCGTCAGCGGGCCGCGGCAAGCTGGCCGCACGCGGCCGCGATGTCACGGCCCCGGGTCAGGCGTACGGTCGCGGGGATCCTCGCTCGGTCGAGCTCGCGCTTGAACGCTGCGATCGCGTCCCGGGTCGAGCCCTCGAACATCCCCGTCGGGTTGTACGGGATCAGGTTCACCTTGAAGATCTGCGGATCCAGGAGGGCGGCCAGGTCGCGCGCGTGAGCGGGCGAGTCGTTGACGCCGCCGAGCATCACGTACTCGACGAACACCTTGCGGTGGCGCAGGGCGAAGTACCGCCGGCATGTCGCGAGGACGTCTTCCAGCGGGTAGCGCTCGTTGACCGGCATGAGCTTCGACCTGAGCTCGCCGCCCGGCGCATGCAGCGACAGCGCGAGCCGGATCGGCTCCTCGACCTCCTCCACGAAGCGCCTCAGGCCGGGGAGCCAGCCGACCGTGGAGATCGTCGTCCGGCGATGCGTGATCCCGACGTCGGGCAAGAGCCGCGCGGCCGCGACGACGTTCTCGTAGTTCAGCATCGGCTCGCCCATCCCCATGAAGACGCAGTGGTCGACGGGCTCGATTCGCCGGAAGTGCAGCGCCTGGTCGAGGATCTCCGACGGGGTCAGGTTCCGGCCGAAGCGCATCTGGCCCGTCGCGCAGAAGGTGCAGGTCAGCGGGCAGCCGGACTGGGAGGAGACGCAGAGCGAGCGCCGTCCGTCGCGGTAACGCATCAAGACCGCCTCGACGGGATGCCCGTCGGCGGTGCGGAAGAGCGCCTTGACCGTCCCGTCGCGGGAGCGCGCCTCGTCGGCGACCGTGAGTGTCGAGAACGGAACCTCCGCGGCGAGCGCTGAGCGCAGCGGCGCAGGCAGGTTCGTCATGTCCTCGTACCCGGCGACTCCGCGCGCCGTCCACTCCCACACCTGGCCGGTGCGGTAGGCCGGCTCGCCGCGGTCGGCGAGCGTGCGTTCGAGGAGGGCCAGATCCATGCGTCTACGGTAGCCTCGGCGCGTGATCGAGCTCAGGTCCGACACGCTCACACAGCCGACTCCCGGCATGCGGCAGGCGATCGCGAACGCCGTCGTGGGCGACGAGCAGAAGCGCGAGGACCCGACGGTCATCGACCTGGAGGAGCGCGCTGCGGCGCTGCTGGGGCACGAGGCCGCGGTCTTCCTGCCGACCGCGACGATGGCGAATCAGATCGCGATCCGGATCCTCACCGAGCCGGGCGACGAGCTCCTCGCTGAGGAGAACTCGCACATCCTCATCTCCGAGCAGGGTGGACCTGCAGCCCTTTCAGGGCTCGTCATGCGCGCGCTGCCCGGGAATGCGGGCCGGCTGACGCCGGAGCAGATCCGCGGCTCGATCCGCGACCATGCGAGCGGCCACTCGCCGCGCACGCGCCTCGTCACGCTCGAGGACACGCACAACAGCGCCGGCGGCCGCGTCTGGCCGCTCGAGGAGATCGCCGCCGTGACCGCGATCGCGCGCGAGCACGGGCTCGCCGTGCACCTCGACGGTGCGCGGATCCTCAACGCCGCGATCGCAAGCGGCGTGCCCGGGGCGACGATTGGCGCGCACTTCGACACCGTCACGATCTGCTTCTCGAAAGGGCTCGGCTGTCCACTCGGGTCGGTCGTCGCCGGCTCCGAGGCGCTAATGCTGAAGGCCCGGCGTGCCAAGCACCTCTTCGGCGGCGCGATGCGGCAGGCGGGCATCGTCGCCGCGGCGGCTGTCTATGCGCTCGACCATCACGTCGAGCGGCTCGCCGAGGATCACGCGCGGGCGAGGCGGCTCGCGGAAGGCCTCGCGGACGCGGGACTTCCGGTCGACGTCGCGGCGGTCGAGACGAACTTCGTCCAGCTCGACGTCGAGCCGCTCGGCCTCACCAAGGCCGACGCGCTGGCCCGTCTGGCCCAGCAGGGCGTGGGGCTGTCCGGGACGATCCATCCCACGAAGCTCCGAGCCGTGACCCACCTGGACGTGTCCGACGAGGACATCGAGCGCGCGATCGACCTCATCCCGCGCGCGCTTGGGGCCCTTGTCCGCGCCTAACGCGTTGAAGCAGGAGTTGTCCGGCCTCGTCCGGACAGCGCAAGCCGAGTGGCCCGCGCCGAGCGTGAGCGCTGCGGTCGCGCGCAAGGGCGAGATCGTCTGGGGCGAGACCCTCGGCCTCGCGAACACTGCGACCGGGGAGGAGGCGACTCCGGATCACCAGTACCGGATCGGCTCGATCACGAAGACGTTCACGGCGGTCGCGATCATGCAGCTGCGCGATGCCGGAAAGCTCGATCTCGAGGATACGCTCGACCGCCATCTCGACGGCGTTCCTCACAAGCCGACGATCCGGCGGATGCTGTCCCACTCGTCGGGCCTCCAGCGCGAGCCGCCTGGGGACGTCTGGGAGACGATGCGATTCACCGAGGGTGAGGAGTTCCTGCAGTCGGCGGCCGAGGCCGAGCAGGTCCTCCCGCCGGGGTCGCACTTCCACTACTCGAACCTCGCGTTCGCGCTTCTCGGCGAGGTCGTTGCGCGCGTCTCCGGGAAGCCGTGGGAGGAGTACCTCGGCGAGCACGTGCTGCAGCCGCTCGGGCTGACGCGGACGTGGGTGCTCAAGCAGGCGCCCGCCGCGCAGGGCTACCTCGTCGACCCGTACGCCGACAGCGTCCACGAGGAGCCGGCGGAGCTCGACATTGGCGCAACCGCCGCCGCCGGCGCGCTGTGGAGCACCCCGGCTGACCTGGCTCGATGGGCCGCGTTCTTCTCGGACCCGAATCCCGACGTCCTCTCGGCCGACACGGTCGAGGAGATGCAGACGTTCCAGACGATGGTCGACCTCGAGGAGTGGAAGCTCGGGTTCGGGCTCGGGCTGCAGCTCTTCCGGGACGGCGACCGGATCTTCGCGGGGCACGGGGGAGCGATGCCCGGCTTCCTCGCGATGGTCCTCGCATCGCGGAAAGAGGGCATCGGCGCCGTCCTGCTCACGAACTCCGGGGCGGCCGAGGGCGTCTCGGAGCTGGCCGTGAAGCTCGCGGTCAAGGCGGCCGAGGCGTTTCCGGCCGTGCCCGATGCCTGGCACGTGGGGGAGGCCGCCCCGCCGGAGCTCGACGGCGTGCTCGGGCGTTGGTGGTCGGAGGGCGGAGAGTGGATCTTCCGCTGGCGCGCCGGGGAGCTCGTTGCAGAGCCCCAGACGGTCATCCCTCAG
>JAWVDL010000296.1:0-3211 GCA_033857355.1 Gaiellaceae bacterium
AGAACGCGCTGGAGTCGGGAAGCCATGCGGGCTCGCCGAAGACGGCCTCGTCGTCGTGCGGCGAGACGTGGATCACCTCGTCGCCGTCCGTCGACGCGAGGTAGAGATCGTTGTCGCCCGTCTTCTCAGTCAGGCGGAGAGCGCCGATCCAGCGCCCGTCGGGCGACAAAGCCGCAGCCTCGCACCAGCCGCCCATGGCGAAGACGATCCGCTCCTCCCCACCGTCCACCGGGCGCACGCACACGTCGAAGTCGACACCGTTGCGCGCATTCGAGCTGTAGCCGACGAGTCGACCGTCGCGGGAGACCTGAGGTGCCCGATGGATGAACTCGGGGTTGTGGACGAACGGTTGCGGCTCGGCGCCGGCCGCGGCGTCCACGAGGTAGAGCTGGATGCGCTCGTTGCCGCCGCTGTCCTTGGCGAGCAGGATGCGCCCGTCTGCAGGAACGAACCGGCCCGAGACCGGATCCTCGAGATCGGTGAGCTGTTCGAGCGCGCCGCCCATGCGCGCGACTCGGTAGAGCTGCAGCGTGTCCTTCAGGTTCGAGAGGACGAGGACGCTCTCGCCGTCGTCGGAGAAATCGGCTGGATAGGCGGTGCGGATCTCGAGCAGTTGCCGAAGGCTCGCCACCGCGGCAGACTAGCGGCGCGTACCATTTGTGAAGACGCGCGTCCGGTAATCCACAGAAAGGGCCTTGGATGGCGAGCTCCAAACGGCAAACGACGATGGCGAAGCTGAACCGCGAGCGCAAGGTTCAGGAGAAGCGAGAGCGCAAACTTGAGAAGAAGGCAGCACGGCTCGCGGCGACCGAGGCGGGCCTGTACGACCCGGAGACCGGCGAGACGATCGAGCGCCCGGCCGAGATCCAGGCCGAGGAAGCCGACCCGGAAGCCGAACCCGAGTCCTAGGCGTTCACGCTCGCGAAGTCGGGGATGATGTCGTCCCCGTAAGCCCTGAGGATCTCCTCCTGGCCATGGGTCATGAGGTAGATGTTGAACTGGTCGACGCCGATCGACTCGAGCTCCTTCAGCTTGGCCTTCACCTGTTCGACCGTGCCGAGCACGCTGAAGCGGTCGGCGATCTCGTCGGTGACGAACTCTCCGTGCTGAGCTCCGACCCGTGAGTGGTCGTTGTAGTCGTAGAACTTCCGCGCGGCCACGTAGTCGGTGAGCTCCTTCGGGATCTCCGAATCGGTGCCGTAGCGCTCGACGAGGTCGACGACGTGGTTCGAGACCATCGCCGGGAACCACTTCGTCTGCTCTCGGGCGTCCTGGATGTCGTCAGAGATGTGGCTCGGCGCGCTCACGACGCACTGCAGGGCATCCGGGTCGCGGCCGGCCTCCTCGGCGGCCTTTCGGGCCGTGGCCATGATCCACTGGATGATCGCCGGGTCGGCGAGCTGGATGATCACGCCGTCCCCCACGCGTCCCGCGACGGCGAGCGCCTTCGGACCGTAGCCCGCGACGTGCATCGGGATCTCCGGCAGCTCGTCGCGCACCCACTTGAGCTGGAGGTCCTTCTCGTTCCACTGCACCTCGCGGCCGTTCATGAAGTCCTTGATCATCGCGATCCGCCGCTCGAACTCGGCCACCTTGACCGGCTTCTGGCCGATGTACCGGCGCGCGGAGTCGCCCCGGCCGATGCCCATCACCATCCGCCCGTTCGAGATGTCCTGCAGCGTCGCGTAGGCGCTCGCGAGCACCGTCGGGTCACGCGTGCCCGGGTTGGTCACCATCTGGCCGAGCTTCAGCTTCTCGGTCCCGGCCGCGGCAAGCGCGAGCAGCGGGATCGACTCCTGCCAGAGGACGTGCGAGTCGTACGTCCAGCCGTACTCGAAGCCGTGCCGCTCCGCGAGCTGCATGAGCTCGACGAGCCGCTGGTACGGGGGATCGGGCAGGACGGTGACGCCGAAGCTGAGCACTGAGGCCTCCTGGGCAGGGAAACCGCCATTCTCCCGCGATCCGGCCCTCGCTGGCAAACGCGAGGGCAACGCGCAAGAATGGTCGCGTTGGCGGAGACAGGGACTCAGGCGGCGGTGATCCCCGGAGCGCCCCGGACGCGCACACCTGAGCTCAACCCCTTCGAGGCCGTCAATTTCTTCTTCAACCGTGCTGCCGACCACATCGGCCTGTCCGACGAGCTGCGGGACGTCCTCACCTCGTCCTATCGCGAGCTGACCGTGCAGGTGCCCGTCCGGCTCGACGACGGGACGCTGAAGGTCTACACCGGCTACCGCATCCAGCACAACGGCGCGCGGGGCCCCTACAAGGGCGGAATCCGCTACCACCCGGACGCGGACATCGACGAGGTCCGCGCGCTCGCGTCGCTGATGACGTGGAAGACGGCCGTGGTGGACATCCCGTACGGCGGCGCGAAGGGCGGCGTCCAGTGCGATCCCACCACGATGAGCTCGGGCGAGAAACAGCGGCTGACGCGACGGTTCACGAGCGCGATCTCGTACATCCTCGGCGTCAACCGAGACGTGCCGGCTCCGGACGTGAACACCGACTCGCAGACGATGGCGTGGATGATGGACGCGTACTCCGGGCGCTACGGCTACACGCCTGCGATCGTGACCGGGAAGCCCGTCGAGCTCGGCGGCTCGTACGGGCGTGACGCGGCGACGGGGCGAGGCGTCGTGTACTGCCTCGAGGAGGCGGCGCGCGACTACGGCATCGACCTCGCCGGGGCGACGGTTGCGATTCAGGGCTTCGGCAACGTCGGCTCGTGGGTCGCGCGGCTGATCGGCGAGCTCGGCTGCCGCGTGGTCGCCGTGACCGACGTGAAGGGCGGCGTCCACCGTGCGGACCGCCTTGACGTGCCGGCGCTCTGGAGCTGGACGCAGGAGACGGGCTCGGTGGTGGGGTTCGCGGGCGCGGATGAGATCTCGAACGCGGAGCTGCTCGAGCTCGACGTCGACGTGCTCGTCCCGGCCGCGCTCGACCGCGTGATCAACGAAGGGAACGCCGACCGCATCAAGGCGCGCGTCGTGCTCGAGGCGGCGAACCATCCCGTCACGCCGGCGGCGGACGACGTCCTCCAGGAGAAGGGCGTGATCGTCGTGCCCGACATCCTCGCGAACGCGGGCGGCGTGACGGTCTCGTACTTCGAGTGGGCGCAGAACATCCAGCAGTTCCGCTGGGAGGAAGAGCGCGTCAACACGGAGCTGAAGAAGACGATGTCGCGCGCGTGGCAGAGCGTCTACGAGCG
>JAWVDL010000297.1:0-3572 GCA_033857355.1 Gaiellaceae bacterium
GCGACCGCCGCCGAAATGGGCAGAGCGACCAGGGCGGCGACGACCTGGTAGCCGCCCGCGCCGACGAGCCAGATCTGCACCTCCGCTGCGACCAGCAGCGCCGCGGCAAGAGCGAAGTCGAGGGCAACCGGGCGAGGGATCCGCGTGAGCACGCCCTGGAAGGTAGACCGCGTGGCGCCGCGTGTCATCAGCCGGTGGGCGGATTCGAGGCCCGCGAAAGATCAGCCATTCGGCGGACGCGAAGATCGCCGGGCAGGCCGACGACGCGGCGGCTCGAGGCTCGTAGCGTCGGATGGGTCAACGAACGCAAAGGAGCGCGACCATGACCCAACGACTGCACGATCGTCTCTTCGCCGGCTCGGGGATCGCCTCGGTCGTCCTGATGCTGGCCGGCGCGGGGATCGGGACCCTCGGACACGATCGCAACCTCACGATCTCGAGCTCGCCGTCCGACGTCGCCCGCGGGCTGGCCAAGCCGGCAAGTGCCATCTACTGGACCGGCGCCTACATCGAGCTGCTCAGCTTCGGCTTCTTCCTCGCGTTCGCGATCTGGGCGTGCGCGAAGCTCGGCGGCGGCGTCCTCGGCCAGATCGCCCGTGCTGCGGCGACCGGCTACGCGACGGTGAGCATCGGCGCCCTGGCGGTGATGGACGCGACCGCCTATCGCAGCGGAAAAGGGATCGACGTCCAGCTCGGCACCACGCTCGTCACGCTCACGGAAGCGCTGTATGTGTGCACGTGGTTCCTGGCGGCGTTCTTCCTGCTGGCCGCCGGGCCGCTAGCCCTCGCGGCGGGCCGTCGCGCCCTCGGCGGCAGCGCGATCGCCGTCGCGGTCGTCCAGCTCGTACTGACCGCCGTGTCGGTGGACAACCTCGGCCAGATGACGTTCCTGCTCTGGCTCGCCTGGATCGTCTACGCGAGCTTCGCGCTCCCCCGCGGTGAACGCGTGCGGGCCAGCGCCACCGCCGTGGCCCAGGGCGCTTAGTCACTGCGCACGGATGACGACGAGCCGCACTGCCCCGGTGCGGCTCGTCAGCGGAGCGCGCCAGCGCGAAGAGGGTCCCTGCGCGGCTCGGGCGTGGCATGTTCCGGAGGCTCGCCGCGGCAGCGGGCTTTGCCCGCGGCCGCTCGCTGCGGCTCTCAAAATGCGAAACCTCGAAAGTCGTAACCCCGCGCAGCGGGGCAAACTTTCGAGGGAGAAGTAGCGGGGGCAGGATTTGAACCTGCGACCTCCGGGTTATGAGCCCGGCGAGCTACCTGACTGCTCCACCCCGCGTCGCTGGCGCGCATTATAGCGGCGGCTACGCTCTGTTGTCATGCGCGTCGCTGCTGTCGATTTGGGCACGAACTCCACGCGTTTGCTGGTCGCGGACGTCGAGGGCGACCGCGTCGAGGATCTCGCACGCGAGACCAGGATCACTCGCCTCGGCGAAGGCGTCGACGGCCGGCGCCGCCTGCTGCCGCTTCCGATCGCGCGCGTCCGCAACTGCCTGTCCGACTACCGCCGCCGCGCCGAGTCGCTCGGCGCCGAGCGCACGCTCCTCGTGGCGACGAGCGCCGTCCGCGACTCCGAGAACGGCGAGGCGTTCCTCGGCGAGATCGAATGGAGCTACGGGTTCGCGACGCGCCTCGTCTCGGGCGAGGAGGAGGCGTCACTGACCTACCGCGGCGTGACCGCGGGCCGCAGCCTCGCTCCCGGGACGCTGGTCGTCGATCTCGGCGGCGGGTCGACCGAGCTCGTCGCCGAGGGCCTGAGCATCAGCCTGGACATCGGCTCGGTGCGGCTCACGGAGCGCTTCCTCGTCTCCGACCCGCCGGCGCCTGGCGAGCTCGACGAGGCGGTGGCCGCCGTGCGCGCGCTGCTCGCCGAGCGCATCCCCGACGACGTGCGCTCGGCGACGACGGCAGCGATCGGCGTCGCGGGAACCGTGACGACGCTCGCCGCGCTCGACCTCGGGCTCGTGCAGTACGACCGAGAGCGCGTCCACGGCCACCGGATCGGCGCAGCCGCGATCGACGAGCTGCTCGCCCGCCTCGCCGCGTTGCCGCTGGCCAAGCGGCGCGAGCTGCCCGGCCTCGAGCCGGAGCGCGCGCCCGTGATCGTCGGCGGCGTCGTCATCGTCCGCGAGCTGCTTCGCCACCTCGGACTCGGCGAGCTCGAGGTCAGCGAGCACGACCTCCTGGACGGGATCGCGCTCGAGGCGGCCGTGCTGCCGGAGCCGGCGGAAGGCGAAGCTCCGCCCGGTGCGTACACCTGTTGCTGAAACCGCTCCTACCCAGGCCCCGTACCATCACCCGGTGAGCGTCGAGCGCATAGTCATCGTCGGCAGCGGCGGCGCCGGGACGAAGGCCGCCGAAAGCCTCCGCCAGCGCGGCTACGACGGCTCGCTCACCCTCGTGACGGCAGATCCGCATCCCCCCTACGCGCGTCCGCCGCTCTCGAAGGTCTATCTCCGCGGCGAGCTCGAACTCGAGAAGTTCTTCCTCGCGCTGCCGGACGACCTCGACCTGCGGCTCTCGACGACCGTCGCCGAGATCTCAGCCGGCGAGGTCGTGCTCGACTCGGGCGAGCGGCTGCCGTTCGACCGCCTCCTGCTCGCCACCGGCTCCGAGCCGCGCCGGCTTCCCGGCACCGAGCTGACCGGGATCCACTATCTCCGAAACGTCGGCGACTCCGACGCCATTCGGGAGCACGCCCAGGACTCAAAGCGCGCCGTCGTGATCGGCGCCGGGTTCATCGGCTCCGAGGTCGCCGCATCCCTTCGCCAGCTCGGGCTGGAGGTAACCCTCGTCGAGGGCGGACGGCTTCCCCTCGAGCACGTCTTCGGGCCGGAGATCGGCACCTTCTACCGCGATCTGCACGTGGCGGAGGGCGTCGAGGTGCTGACGAGCGCAAAGCTCGCGGGCTTCGAGGGCAACGGCTCGGTGCAGGCGGCGCGGCTCGACGACGGCACGCTGCTCGAGGCCGACCTGGTCGTGGTGGGGATCGGCGTCGCCCCGCGCATCCAGCTTGCCGAGGCCGCGGGCATCGAGGTGGAGAACGGCGTGCTCGTGGACGAGCGGCTCGAGACGAGCGTGCCGGGCATCTTCGCGGCAGGCGACATCGCCCTGGCGCAGCATCCGTTCTACCAGGCGCGTCTCAGGGTCGAGCACTGGTTTACCGCCGCGAACATGGGCCCGGTGGCCGCGGCGAACATGCTCGGGGGCGACGAGCCGTACGACCGGATCCCGTACTTCTACTCCGACCAGTTCGACACGAAGATGGAGTACTCGGGCTTCGCGCCCAGGTGGGACGAGGTCGTCCTTCGCGGCGACCCGGCGAGCCGCAGCTTCATGGCGTTCTGGCTCGAGGACGACCGCGTGATCGCGGGGATGAGCGTCAACGTGGCGGACACCACGGAGGCGGTGGAGGCGCTGATCCGGGGCCGCGAGAGCGTCGACCGCGCGCGGCTCAGCGATCCCGACACGCCGCTCTAGTCGCCGAGATCCGACTCTGCCGGCGGAGGCTCGTCCTCCGCGAGACGCCGCTGCACCACCGCGCGCGACAGGATCCCGACGAGCTTGCCGTCCTC
>JAWVDL010000298.1:0-2540 GCA_033857355.1 Gaiellaceae bacterium
CGCTGTGGCTGCTCCCCGCAGGCGTGGCGCTGGCCGGCGGCGGGATCGCGCTCGGGGCGGCCGCGCCGACGTACGCCCTCGTCATCGTCTGCGTGCTCGTCTCCGGCATCGGCGTTGCGGCTTTCCACCCCGAAGGCTCGAAGTTCGCCGCCTACACGAGTGGCGGAAAGCGGGCAAGCGGGATGTCGTACTTCTCGATCGGCGGGAACGTGGGCTACGCGCTCGGCCCGATCATGGCGACCCCGCTCGTGCTGTGGCTTGGGCTCCGCGGAGGACTGCTGCTCGCGCTGCCCTGCCTGGCGATCGCGGCGGCGATCCTGGCCGGCACGCCGTACCTGCGGAGCTTCGTCCCGGACCGCGAGACGTCCCGCGCAGCGAGCGGCCGCGATCGGCCCGGCGCGATGGCGCTTCTGCTCGGCGTGATCGCCTTCCGGAGCGTCGCGTGGTTCGGTCTCGTGACCTTCGTCCCGCTCTGGGAGGTCTCGCTCGGCCATTCGAAGGCGGATGGGAACCGGCTGCTGGCCTTGATGCTCGTCGCCGGCGGCGCGGGGACGCTCCTCATGGGTCCGCTCGCCGACCGCTTCGGGCGGCGGCCGGTGCTCGTCGCGAGCGTCGTCGCGACCTCGCCGCTCGCATTCGTCTTCCTCGCCGTCGGCGGGATCCCCGGCGCGCTCGCCCTCGCCGGCGTCGGCGCCTGCGTCGTCGGCACCTTCGGCGTCACGATGGTGATGAGCCAGGAGTACCTGCCGCGGCATGTCGGCATGGCCTCCGGCCTGGCGATCGGCTTGTCGGTCGGACTCGGAGGCGTCGCAGCGGTCGTGCTCGGCAGCGTCGCCGACGCGGTCGACCTCCGGACCGCGCTCTACATCTCTGCCGCCGCGCCGCTCGCTGCCGTTGTGCTCGCGCTCTTCCTGCCTTCTAGCCGAAGCACTGCCGCGCGCTCAGGTAACCTCGCGCCCGCAACCGAGTAAGGAGCAGTAAATGGCGAGCACGCAGGAGTTCTTCGACGGCCTGGAGGCGAGGGTCGACCCGTCCAAGACGGCTGGCATGAAGAACTCGTACCTCTTCGAGATCGAGGGTGCAGGCACCTGGAAGGTCGACGTGGACGACGGCACCGTCAAGGTGACCCAAGGCCCCGGCGATGCGGACGTGACGATCTCCACCTCCGAGGAGACGTTCGAGAAGATCGCGTCCGGAGAGCAGAACCCCACGAGCGCCTACATGACCGGCAAGCTGAAGGTGAAGGGCGACATGGGCGCGGCGATGAAGCTGCAGAAGCTCTTCTGAGCTACTCGTCGAGCTCGACCAGCAGCGCGCCGCCGGCGACGCGGTCGCCCTCGGCCGCATGCACCGACTTCACCGTCGCGTCGAAAGGCGCCGCGATCGGCGTCTCCATCTTCATCGCCTCGAGGAGCAGGAGCGGCTGCCGTGCGGTGACGCGGTCGCCGGGCGCCACGAGCACGCGGATCACTGTTCCCGGCATCGGCGCCGTGACCGTGCTGCCCCCGGCGCCGGGAGCGTGGATCTGGGCGGCCGACTCGACGTCCGGCGGCGGCTGGGGCGGCGCGGCGGGAAGGTTGAGGCGGAAGGCTCCTTGCCAGGGCCGATCGGCGAGGCGTGCCGGCGGGGCCGAGAGCGGCGGATGCTCGGTCAGGAACGCGGTGGTCGTCCGGCCGGCGCGGAAGGCCGGGTGGCGGACGAGCCAGCGCAGGAACGGAAGGTTCGTCGTCACGCCGGCGACCTCGGTCTCGTCGAGCGCCGCCGTGAGGGAGGCGATCGCCTCGTCGCGGTCGCTGCCGCCGGCGATCAGCTTCGCGATCAGCGGGTCGTACGAGGTGCCGATCTCGTCTCCCTCCTCGACCCCAGCGTCGACTCGGATCCCACGGGGAAGCCGCAGCCGCTCGATCTTCCCGGCCTGGGGCAGGAACGTCAGCGGATCCTCGGCGTACAGGCGCACCTCGACCGCGTGTCCTTGTAACAGACTGTTACTTGGGATCGGCTCGCCGTTCGCGATGCGAATCTGCTCGCGAACGAGGTCGAGGCCCGTCACGAGCTCGGTGACCGGGTGCTCGACCTGGATGCGGCCGTTCAGCTCCAGGAACCAGAAGTCTCGCCCGTCCAGCATGAACTCGGCCGTGCCCGCGCTCGTGTAGCCGATCGCACGCGCGAAGCGGACGGCGGCGTCGCTCATCGCGGCGCGCAGCTCCGGGTCGAGCGCGGGGGAGGGGGCTTCCTCGAGCACCTTCTGGTGACGTCGCTGGATCGAGCACTCGCGCTCGCCGAGGGCGACCACGCCGCCGTGCGCATCTCCGAGGAGCTGAATCTCCACGTGGCGCGGCCGCTCGACATAGCGCTCGCAAAAGACCGTGTCGTCACCGAACGCGGCCCTCGCCTCGCGGCGCGCCGCGTCTACCGCCTCGTCGAGCTCCGCCGGGTTCCGCACGACGCGCATCCCGCGCCCGCCTCCACCGGCGGCGGCCTTCACGAGGAGCGGATACCCCAGGTCGGCGGGATCGCCCTGCGGCACGACCGGGACGCCT